>JAUNAY010000003.1 GCA_030527385.1 Fusobacterium sp.
AATTTGTTTACACGATTTTAAGGTATTTTACATAAATTTTACAAAACTAAAAAGCAAAAATAAAAAAACCTTTATCCAAAATTTTGGATAAAGGTAAAAATCTAAATTAGAAAAACTATTTAGTTATTATGAAAAATATTCTGGATATTTTTCCATAAACTTATTTATAACTTCTTTAAAATTAAAGAGATGCTTATTTACAAGAGAATTTATTTTTCTACTTTTTTTATCTCTAATTAATTCAACTATTTCAAGATGTTGTTT
Organism: Fusobacterium sp.; assembly: GCA_030527385.1. GTDB lineage: Bacteria > Fusobacteriota > Fusobacteriia > Fusobacteriales > Fusobacteriaceae > Fusobacterium_A. The sequence goes on from JAUNAY010000003.1 coordinate 265, forward strand.
AACTGTATTTTCCAAATTTATTTTTTCTAAAGCGTCAATTAAACGTAATCTATCATAGTGAGTAGCAAGTCTTTGTATAACTTTCCACACATTTTTTTTATTATAGTAATCAAATATCAGAGTATGAAAATAGTTATCTAAATCGAAAAATTCGTGAAGATCTCTATTAAAATTTATTACAATTTTTTGATACTCTATATTTTTTTCTAAATCATTGATTAAGATATCAGATGAAGGATCATTGCAGGCCATTTCTAAAATTTTTTTTTCACATATCTCTCTTAAGAATACAGCCTCTTCAACTAAATTAAGATTTATTTTAGAAACAAAAGAACCTTTTTGAGGAAAAACATCGACTAGTTTTTCTTCTGAAAGCTTAACAATAGCTTCACGAACAGGGGTTCTACTTACTTTTAAAGCTTCGCTTAATTCAATTTCACTGATACTTTCTCCAGGTTTAAGATTTAATCTCATAATATTTTCTTTTAGAACTCTATATGTATATGCTCTATTATTTTCATTTTTAAATTTATTAATATTTATTAAATTCATTTGCTCCCCCTAGAAACGTACTAGTAATATTCTACTATAAAATCAGAAAAAAAACTATTAAAAATAAAAAATTTTTATGCTTTTAACAACATAAAATACCCTTTACAAAAAAATAAAAATTTCTTATACTTTTATTAAAAGAGTAAGGGAGGAAATAAAATGATTAGTTTTAAAAATGATTATAGTGAAGGAGCATTACCATATGTGATGGAAGCTCTATTAAAAACAAATATGGAGCAAACAGTAGGATATGGTGAAGATGAGTATACAGCTGAAGCAATAGCAAAAATAAAAGAAAAAATAAAATGTGAAGATTGTTATATAAGATTGTTAGTTGGAGGAACACAAACAAATCTATTAGCCATAGCACATTCATTAAGACCACACGAAGCAGTAATTGCTCCTACAACTGGACATATCAGTGTGCACGAAGCTGGAGCAATAGAAGCTACTGGGCATAAAGTAATAGAAGTTCCAACAGAAAATGGAAAGTTAGATGTAGAATCAGTAAAAAAAATGGTAGATTTACATATGGATTTTCATATGGTACAGCCTAAAATGGTTTATATTTCAAATCCAACAGAAATAGGAACAATTTATACTAAAGAGGAGTTAAAATCTCTTTTTGCATATTGTAAAGAAGCAGGATTATATCTATATTTAGATGGAGCAAGATTGGCTTCAGCACTTACTTCAGAAAAAAATAATATAGAGATAGAAGATTATGCTAGATATACAGATGCTTTTTATCTAGGAGGAACAAAGTGTGGCTTACTTTTTGGAGAAGCGTTAGTTTTAATAAATAAAGAGTTAAGACAACATAATTTTATTCATATTACAAAACAAAGAGGAGCTACTTTAGCAAAGGGAAGATTATTAGGAGTACAGTTTAGAGAATTATTTACAGGCAATAGATATGAAGAAGTAGGGAAACACTCAAATGAAATGGCTATGATGATAAAAAAAGCTTGTTTATCTCAAAATATAAAATTAAAAACAGATTCATATACAAATCAACAATTTCCAATACTTCCTAACAAAATGATAGAGGAATTAGCAAAAAAATATAGATATGAGTTTTGGGAAAAAATAGATGAAAACAGTTCTGTTATTCGTTTTGTAACTTCGTGGGCAACTAAAAAAGAAGATGTTGAAGAGTTAATAAAAGATATTGAAATATTAGCAAAAAAATATATCTAGTTAAAAATATAAAAAGTAATTTATTTTTGTAAAAAATATTTGATAACTGTAAAAAATGTAGTATAATTCTATTAGTGAAATTAAAATAATAGGGGAGGGTAACAATATATGAAAAAAAGATTTTTTATGTTTTTATTTATGTTAGTAACACTTTTCTCTACGGTAGTTTATGGGGAAACTACTGTGATAGTAGCACAGGATGCAGATGCTAAAACATTAGATCCAGCAGCTTCTAATGATGTGCCATCTCATAGAATTACTCTACAAATTTATGATAACTTAGTAGCTAGAGACGGGACAAAATTAGTTCCAGGACTTGCTGAAAGTTGGACACAGGTAGATCCATTGACATTGGACTTAAAGATTAGAAAAGGAGTTAAGTTCCATAATGGAGAGCCTTTGACAGTAAAAGATGTAGTATTTAGTTTAATAAAAGTAAAAAATGATCCTAGTATGATGAGTTTTTTTGTTGATGTGGATAAAATAGAAGCTTTAGATGATGAAACTGTAAGAATTACAACTAAAAAACCTTTTGGACCATTAGTAAGTTATCTTGCTCACTATGGTGCAGGAATTTTAAATGAAAAAGCAGTAAAAGAGTATGGAAAAGACTATGGACAACACCCAGTTGGAACAGGACCATTCAAGTTTGAATCTTGGACTTCTGGAGATAGAATAGTTCTAAAAGCTAATCCAGATTATTATCAAGGAAAACCAGCAATTGATACTTTAATATTTAGAATGGTTCCAGAGGGAGTAAATAGAACAATAGCTCTTGAAACAAAAGAAGCAGACATTGCTTATGATATAGAAGCGATGGATCGTGAAATGGTAAAAACTCACCCAGATTTAGTATTACTTCAAAAGCCAGCATTAACAATGAACTATTTAGGTTTTAATATGACTAAACCACCTTTTGATAAAAAAGAGGTAAGACAAGCAATAGCAGCAGCGATAGATTTACAAAGTATGGTAGATGCGATATATTTAGGAGCAGCAACTCCAGCAAACTCTCCAGTAGCTCCAGCTGTGTTTGGATATAATAAAGATTTAAAACAACATAAACAAGATATAGCAAAAGCTAAAGAATTATTAGCAAAAGCAGGGTATCCAAATGGGTTTAAAACAAAAATTTGGACTAATGATAATAATGTAAGAAAAGATACAGCTGTTATTTTACAAGATCAATTAAAACAAATAGGTATTGATGCTCAAATAGAGATTCTTGAATGGGGATCATATTTAGATAGATTAGGAAATAGAGAGCACGATATGTTTTTATTGGGTTGGACACCAAGTCCAGATGGAGATTCTGCTATGTATGCTGTATTCCATTCTTCAAATCACGGAAGTGCAGGAAATAGAATGTGGTATACAAATCCTAAAGTAGATGAGTTATTAGATAAAGGAAGAGAATCGACAGTTCCAGAGGAAAGAGAAGCTGCATATAAAGAAGCTCAAGCAATAATAATAGACGATTATCCATTAATTCCTTTAATATATCCAGACAATAATGCTGGTATTCAAAAAAATATAAAAGGATTTGAATTGGATCTTGAAAATCAACATAAATTGTATCCAGTAAGTAAATAAAAAGATTTGTATAAAAAACTGCATCTTAATTGATGCAGTTTTTTTATAAATTTATCTAAAATTCTAATGTAGATAAAAGTTGTATTAATAAGATTTTTAAGATATAATTATTATATTGATAATTATAATTATAGAAGGGAAAAAAGATGAAAGTTTCGATATTAGGAAGTGGAAGTGGAGGAAACTCAATATTTGTTGAAAGTAGTGGAGTAAAACTTTTAGTTGATGCTGGATTCAGTTGTAAAAAAATAGAGGAAAAATTAAATAGTATAAATGAAAATTTACAAAATATAGATGCACTTTTAATAACACACGAACATTCAGATCATATACAAGGAGCAGGAATTATATCAAGAAAATTTGATATTCCTATATATATTACACCAGAAAGTTATAGTGCAGGAGAAAAGAAATTAGGAAAAATAGCAGAGAAAAATTTAAAAATAATACAGGACAAAAGTTTTATATTAAAAAATTCATTAAAAATTTTACCTTTTGATGTTATGCACGATGCTGAAAGAACAGTAGGATATAGAATAGAAAGTGAATGTGGAAAAAAAATGGCAATATCAACAGATATTGGCTATGTAAGTAATATAGTGAGAGAAAATTTTAAAGATATAGATATTATGATAATAGAATCAAACTATGATTATAATATGTTGATGAATTGTAATTATCCGTGGGATTTAAAAGCAAGAGTAAAGGGAAGAAATGGGCATCTTTCTAATAATGATGCAGCTAAATTTATAAAAGAGATGTATACAGACAGATTAAAGAAAGTTTATTTAGCCCATATAAGTAAAGATAGTAATAATTATGATCTTGCAAGAAGAACAGTAGAAGATGAATTAATAAGTAATAAAATAAAGCTGAATTTTGAGGTGGCGTTACAAGATAAGGTGACAGATATATTTGAGCTATAAGGAGAAAATTATGGTTAATACTGAAGAAATTAATGATCTTTGGAAGACGTTAGAATTTGAAGTTGGAGGACTAGGAAGCAGTTATGAAGATAAACAAGATATGAAACTCTTAATAGGAAGCGGAAATAGAGAAGCTTCAATTCTTTTTGTTGGAGATGATCCAGATCTTTATCAAAATGAGGAGTTAAAAGTGGCTTCTGGTTCAAGTGGGGAGTTTTTAATTAAGCTGTGTGATATAGAGGGAATCTATCCAGATGAATATTATATAACTACACTAGCAAAAAAAGAGTGCAAATATGGAAAATTTTTAGAAGAGGAACAGGAGCAGTTAAAGGAAATTTTAGATATGCAAATAGCTTTGATTCAACCAGAGATAGTTGTAGCTTTAGGATCAGAAGCAGCTAGAGTTTTACTAAATAGAGATGTAAAAATAGGTGAGGAGAGAGGTAAAATTTTAGAGTGGACAGGTGGAATAAAACTTCTTATTACTTATGATGTAAATTTTGTAAAAAAATCAAGAAATGATAGTGGAAAAAAATCAAAAGTAGCTCTTGATTTTTGGGGAGATTTAAAACTTCTTAAACAGGAGATGGAAAAGAGTGCTGGAGAAGAGGATAGTTAGAGAAAAAATCAAAAAAATGCGTTTAGAACTTTCAAAAGAAGAGGTATTGAAAGAGAGTGAAGCTATCTATTGGCAAATTTTAAGTAGTGAATTATTAGAAAAATCAAAGGTAATAATGAGTTATATGAGCTTTAAAAATGAAGTGGATACAGAAAAATTAAATAATTATATAATTTCATTGCAGAAAAAACTTTTATTACCTAAGATGATAGATAAAGAAAATATAGAGGCTATTGAATATAATGGAGAGTTTGAGATAAAAAACTCTTTTGGAATAAAAGAACCAGTTGGAAAAGAGTATTTAGAAGAAATAGATTTAGTTATAGTTCCAGGAATAGCTTTTAATTTAAAAGGGGATAGAATAGGATATGGAAGAGGATATTATGATAGATTTTTAAAAAAATATCCCAAGGCAAAGAAAATATCTTTGGCTTATGAATTTCAAATTATAGATAGTTTTATTGCAGAAAATTATGATGAAAAAATAGATGAGATAGTTACAAAAAATAATATTATAAAAACTAAGAAATATTGAAAAATATTTGATGATATGGTAAAATTTTATATTATTAAGAAGAATTAGGAGGTTTGTCGTGTCAGGACATAGTAAATGGAATAATATCCAACATAGAAAAGGTGCACAAGATAGAAAAAGAGCTAGTTTATTTACTAAACTAGGAAGAGAGCTTACAATAGCAGCTAAAGAAGGTGGAGGAGATCCAGGATTTAACCCAAGACTTAGATTAGCTATTGAAAAAGCAAAAGCAGGAAATATGCCTAAAGATATATTAGAAAGAGCTATCAAAAAGGGAACTGGAGAGCTTGAAGGTGTAGATTATATGGAAATGAGATATGAAGGATATGGACCAGCAGGGACAGCTTTCATAGTAGATGTAGTTACAGATAATAAAAATAGATCAGCTTCAGAAGTAAGAACAACTTTTACAAGAAAAGGTGGAAACTTAGGAACAGATGGTGCTGTATCTTGGATGTTTAAGAAGCAAGGAGTAATTACTGTAAAATCTGAAGGTTTAGATGCAGATGAATTTATGATGGCAGCTCTTGAAGCTGGAGCAGAAGATGTATCAGATGAAGGAGATACATTTGAAGTAATTACTGATTATACTGAATTCCAAACTGTTCTTGAAAATTTAAAAAATGCTGGATATAACTATGAAGAAGCAGAAATAGCAATGAATCCAGAAAATAAAGTAGAGATTACAGATTTAGATACAGCTAAAAAAGTAATGGTTCTATATGATGCACTTGATGATTTAGATGATGTTCAAGAAGTTTATGCAAACTTTGATATTCCAGAAGAGTTATTAGAGCAACTAGATTAATTGATTTTATCCCCTTTATTTCTATAAATAGAGGGGATAATTTGTATATAAAATAATTGTGGAGAGGAGGGATTTTGATGAAAGAAGATTATAAACAGATATATTATTCTCTTAGTGATACTCAAATAAAATATTTTGATGAAAAAAATATAAAAAAATTATCAAATTTAGGGATAAATTCTTTATATGATCTATTTTATTATTTTCCTAGGGCTTATGATGATAGGACAAATATAATGAAAATAAATGAGTTGCGTGGAGATGAATATGTAGTTTTAAAAGCTTCTTTGATGAAAATAGTAGCCCCTCCCACATATTCAAGAGTAAAAATGGTAAAGGCGACAGCCACAGATGGAACTGGTATAATAGAAATAGTGTGGTTTCAGATGCCATATTTAAGAAAAACTTTAAAATTAGGAGAGGAATATATTTTTATTGGACAGGTAAAAAGAGGATATGTTTTTCAAATGGTAAATCCAGAGTTTAAACTTAGTAGTAATCAAAAAAAACTTGATGAAGGAGAGATCTTGCCAATATATAGTACAAGTAAAGATTTGCCACAAAATAGTTTTAGAAAATTGATGAAAGAAGCACTAAAATTAAAAAATTCTTTATTTGTTGAAAATATTCCAGAAAACATTTTAAAAAAATATAGAATTGTAGGAAGAGAAAAAGCTTTAAAAGATATACATTTTCCCAAAAATAGTAAAGACATAGAGGAGGCAAAAAGAAGATTTGCCATAGAAGAACTTTTGGTGTTAGAGATGGGAATACTCCAAAAAAGATTTGAATTAGAAAGTGAAAATAAAAGTAAATATATCTTAGAAGATAAAAAATTATTAGTAAAACAATATTTAGAGTCTTTATCTTTTAGTTTGACAAAAGCACAAAAAAAGGTTGTAACAGAGATATATAAAGATTTAGCTAATGGAAGAATAGTAAATAGGCTTGTTCAAGGAGACGTAGGAAGTGGAAAAACAATAGTTTCAATGGTATTGTTATTATATATGGTTGAAAATTCATATCAAGGTGTACTGATGGCTCCTACTGAAATTTTAGCAACTCAACACTATTTATCAGTTAAAGAAAAGTTTGCTAAGCTTGGAGTAAGAGTTGAACTCTTAACTGGAAGCTTTAAAGGTAAGACAAAAGAGAAACTTTTAGCAGATATAAAAGAGGGAAATATTGATATTGTGATAGGAACACACGCTTTAATAGAAGAAAATGTAATTTTTAAAAAGCTTGGACTAATAATTATAGATGAACAACATAGGTTTGGAGTTATTCAAAGAAAATTACTTAGAGATAAGGGTGTTTTAGCAAATTTAATTGTAATGAGTGCTACTCCCATACCTAGATCGTTAGCTTTAAGTATATATGGTGATTTAGATGTTTCAGTTATAGATGAATTGCCACCTGGAAGAAAGCCTATAAAAACAAAATGGATTGCAAGTGATGATGATAGGGAAATTATGTATGACTTTATAGGGAAAAAGCTTTCTCAAGGAAGACAGGCATATTTTATAGCTCCACTTATTGAAGAAAGTGAAAAATTATCTGCAAAATCTACTGAAGAGTTATATGAAGAGGTAAGCAAAAAACTTTTAAATTATAAAATTGGAGTGCTTCACGGAAAAATGAAAAATTCAGAAAAAGATGAAGTAATGACAAGATTTAAAAATAAAGAGTTGGACATATTAGTTTCTACTACTGTAATAGAGGTTGGGGTAGATGTTCCAAATGCTTCAATTATAGTAATTAATAATGCTGAACGTTTTGGACTTTCAGCATTACATCAATTGAGAGGAAGAGTGGGAAGAGGAGAGCATCAATCCTACTGTTTTCTAGTTTCAAAAACGGAAAATGCTACATCTAAAGCAAGATTACAAATAATGGAAGAGACTCAAGATGGATTTAAAATAGCAGAAGAGGACTTAAAACTTAGAAAATCTGGAGAAATTTTTGGAACTAAGCAAAGTGGATTTAGTGATCTTAAATTTACAGATATAGTTCACGATATAAAAACTATAAAATTGGTTAAGGAAATATGTGTAGAATATCTTAAAGAAAATAATGGAAAGATAGAAAATGATTATTTACTAAAAGATATATCTGAAAAATTTAAAGAAAATTAAATTTTGATAAAATATTAAATAAAATTAGTTAGGCAAAGTAAGAATTTTTATGGTAAAATGTAGAATGTAATATAAAATTAACGTGGAGGGAAAAATGAGATTTAGTAAGAGTTTTATAAAAACACTTAAAGAAACTCCTAAAGAAGCAGAAACAGCAAGTCACAAGCTTCTTTTAAGAGCAGGAATGATTAAAAAATTAACTAGTGGAGTATATACTTACTTACCATTAGGATACAAAGCTTTAAGAAAAGTCGAAAATATAGTAAGAGAAGAGATGAATAGAGCAGGAGCTCAAGAGATATTAATGCCAGTTCTTCAACCAGCTGAACTTTGGAAAGAGAGTGGAAGATGGGACGTTATGGGACCTCTTATGATGAAATTACAAGATAGAAATAAGAGAGACTTTGTATTAGGACCAACACACGAAGAAGTAATCACAGATCTTATAAGAAATGATATATCTTCATATAAAGCTTTACCACTAAATTTATATCAAATTCAAACAAAATTTAGAGATGAGATAAGACCAAGATTTGGACTTATGAGAGGAAGAGAGTTTGTGATGAAAGATGCTTATTCTTTCCATACATCTCAAGAATCTCTTGATGAAGAGTTTTTAAATATGAGAGATACATATTCAAGAATTTTCTCAAGATGTGGATTAAAATTTAGACCAGTTGAAGCAGACTCTGGAGCAATAGGTGGAAGTGGATCACAAGAGTTTCACGTATTAGCAGATTCTGGAGAAGATGAAATTATCTACTGTGATTCTTGTGAATATGCAGCAAACGTAGAGACTGCAACAAGTAAAGTTGAGCCAGCACCAGTTGAAGAGTTAAAAGATGCTGAACTTATAGATACACCAAATGTATCAAAAATTGATGATATAGTAAACTTCTTAAATATCCCTTATAGTAAAACTGTAAAGGCTATGATGTATAGAGATATGGGAACAGATCAAGTATATATGGTTTTAATAAGAGGAGATTATGAAGTAAACGAAACTAAATTGAGAAATGTAATTAATGCCGTAGACGTTGCTTTACTAACAGATGAAGAATTAGTGAAATATGGACTTGTAAAAGGATTCATCGGACCATATGGAATGGAATTAAAAGATATTAAAATTGTAGCTGATGAAGAAGTAACTAAGATAAATAACCACACAGCTGGAGGAAACAAGTTAGACACACATTATATCAATGTAAATTATGGAAAAGATTATACAGCTGATATAGTTGCAGATGTAAAAACAGTAAAACCTGGAGAAACTTGTCCAAGATGTGGAGGAAAACTTCATAGTGCAAGAGGAATAGAAGTAGGACATATATTCAAATTAGGAACTAAATATTCTCAAGCATTAAATGCAACTTATCTTGATGATAAGGGAGAAAGTAAAGTTATGATAATGGGTTGCTATGGAATTGGAGTATCAAGAACTTTAGCATCTGCTATCGAACAAAATAATGATGAGTTTGGAATTATATGGCCAACAGCTTTAGCTCCATATGTAGTAGATGTTATACCAGCTAATATTAAAAATGAAGATCAAGTAAAAGTTGCTGAAGAGATCTATAATGCTCTATTAGCAGATGGAATTGATTCAATGATAGATGATAGAGATGAAAGACCAGGATTCAAATTTAAAGATGCAGATCTTATTGGATTCCCATTCAAAGTGGTATCAGGTAAAAAAGCTGGAGAAGGAATTGTTGAACTAAAGATAAGAAGAACTGGAGAAACATTAGAAGTTTCTAAAGATGAAGTAGTAGCAAAAGTAAGAGAATTAATGAAAAAATATTAATTTTACAAAGGCAGGCAGGATTTCTCCTCCTGCCTTTTGTATATAGAGAGGAGAAATAATGGGAGAAAAGAGAGAGAGTTTTACAAATAAGATTGGATTTATGTTATCGTGTGTAGGAGCAGCTATTGGATTAGGAAATATTTGGTTATTCTCTTGGAAACTTGGAAAATATGGTGGGGCAGCTTTTTTAATCCCATATTTTATTTTTATAGCCTTATTTGCAGTAGTAGGATTAGTAGGAGAGATATCATTTGGAAGAATGATGAAAAGGGGAATTTTTGGATTAAATGAAATTTTAAAAGATCTAAATCTACCTTTAAAAAATATGTTACCAATAATTCCAATTATATCTGTGGCAGGGGTATTTACATTTTATGTTATAGTTTTTGGTTGGGTTATAAAATATTTCTTCTCTTATTTAACAGGAAATATTAATGGAGTTGAATATGGGGCGTATTTTGGAAGTATAGCAGGACAAGCTAGTTCAATTCCGTGGCATATTTTAGGAGTTGTATTAAGTGTAATAGTAATCTCTTTTGGGGTAGTAAAAGGAATAGAAAAACTTAATAAAATAATAATGCCGTTGATGTTTGTATTATTTTTAGGACTGATGGTAAGATCTCTTACTTTGCCTAATGCAATAGATGGAGTAAGATTTTTATTACAACCAAATTGGAATATGTTAGCAGATCCTATGACGTGGATAATGGCATTAGGACAAGCCTTTTTTACAGTGGGATTAAGTGGGTCAGCACTTTTAGTATATGGAAGCTATTTAGGTGATGATGTAGAAATACCAGCAAGTGTAGTTCAAACTTGCTTTTTAGATACTGTTGCTGCATTGATGGCAGGATTTATTATAATACCAGCAGCTTTTTCATTTGGATTAGATGCAGGTTCAGGACCATCACTATTATTTATAACTATACCAGCAATCTTTTCAAATATTCCTGGTGGACAGATATTAGGTGGATTATTCTTTTTAAGTGTAATTTTTGCAGCTTTATCTTCTGCAATTAATCAATTAGAAGTGCCAGTAGAAGCATTGATGGATAGATTTAAACTAAGTAGAAAAAAATCAGCTGTGATAGTTGGAAGTATAGCAGGTTTAATAGGAATATTTTTAGATTTGAATATGGATTTGTTTGGAAGATTTGCAGATTTTGTATCAATTATTTTAATTCCACTAGGTGCTGTTATAGGATTAGGAGTTTACTTTTATTATGTAGATAAAAATAAAGTTATTGCAGAGATAAATAAAGGAAGTAGCATAAAAGCTGGGGCTTTGATTTTATGGTTAGGAAGATATATTTTTATACCTGGAACAGCAGGGATAATAATTTTAGGATTGATATATGGAAGTATAGGATAAAAGGGGCTTTAATGCCCCTTTTTAATATTCAAGATCTTTTAATACCTCATCAAGTTTTGGAATAGCAGGGATAGCTCCTCTTTTTTCAATGCAAAGACCTGCTACACAATTTGCAAATTTTAAAAATTCATAGCCATCATTTTCAGTTAAATCGGAAAAAGTTTTATTTGTAGTAATAAATTTGTATAAAATAGCTCCCCAAAAAGAATCGCCAGCTCCTGTTGTATCTATTACTTCTCTTTTTTTACCTTTAGATTGAATTTCAAAATTTTTAGTTTTTAATAATGCTCCATCAGCACCTAAAGTTATAACAACACAAGAAACGCCTTGTTTTAATAGAATATCCCCAGCTTTTGAAGGAGATTTTTCACCTGTTAAAAGTTCAGTCTCTTCATCAGAAATTTTTATAATATCTACATATTTTATAACTGAACGCATCTCTTTTATGGCAATTTCTTTTGAATCCCAAAGTAAAGCTCTATAATTGGGATCATAAGATATGATAAGACCATTTTTTTTAGCTTCAGATATTGAAAAAAGAGTGGCAGTTTTTGAAGGTTCATTTGTTAAAGAAAGAGAGCCAAAATGAAATATTTTACTGTTTTTTAAAATCTCAACATCTATTTCTTCTTTTTTTAATTGAGTATCAGCTCCTGGTTTTCTAGCAAAAGAGAACTCTCTTTCTCCATCTTTTAAGTTTACAAAAGCTAAAGTTGTAAAGAAATCTTTATCTAAAATTAAGTTATCAGTGTTAATTTTAAATTTATTCAGTGTATTTTTTAAAAAATGTCCGTGCATATCATCTCCAACTTTTCCAATAAAAGCTGTATTAATACCTAAATTTTGAAGAGCTACAAGAACATTTGCAGGAGCGCCACCAGGATTTTGTTCAAATAGTTTCATTCCATTTTCAGAAGTACCATAGGTTGTAAAATCAATTAAAAGCTCACCAAGAGCTGTTACTCCATATTTCATAATATTCCTCCGATTAAATTTTATAAAATTCTATATTAAAAATATTATTGTTTTTACTTTCTAAAATGATATTTTCGCCAGTAGAAAAAATATTAGCAGTAAATACTTCTTCTCCATCATTTAAAAATATTTCAAGACAAGAGTTATCAGAAAAAATATGAATTTTAAAAAGAGATTTTAATTTGCATTTTCTTATGCTTCTCTTTTGGTTTAAACTATCTCTGCTTAAGCTAAATATTTTATTAAAATAATCATAATTAAGAAAAGTTTTATTAATTATATCACTTTTTATTTCAATTGAGAAATCATCTTTTAGATTTTTAAAATCAATAATTAATTCATAAGTTTTGCCAAAAATATTATAGTTTTTTAAATTAATTTTATTATTGATAGATATATCATTTAAAAATATAGATTCTTTTCTTAAAAGTTTTAAATTTTGATGAGGAATTTGAAATATTTTCTTCTCTTTTAAAATAAGTTTTCTAGGAATAGTAAGATTATGAATCCATCCCTCATTAACACTTGGCAAATTTGTATTTTCTGGCATTCCAACCCAGCCTATCAAAATATTGTCTCCATTTTTATCTTTAAAAGTTTGTGGAGCATAAAATTCAAAACCTCTGTCTAATTCACAAAAGTTTTTTTCATCATCATTGATTATATATCCAGATTGAAAAAGATTGTTATATAAAAATTCTTTTGCCTCTAAACCTTGAGGACAAAATAAAAGTGCTTCATCTTTATTAAAAAATACTTTATCTGGACATTCACACATATAACCAAAATTTTCTTTTAAAAGTTCTCCTTTAAAATGCCAATTTATTAAATCATTAGAGATATATTCAACAACTGTTCCAGTTAAATTAGAGCGTTGGGCACCTAAAACTAAAGAATAATTTTTGCCATTAAACCAAACTTTAGGATCTCTAAAATGTTTAGTATATTGATTTGGAATCTCTTTATTAGAAATAACAGAACCAAGTTTTTTAAAATTTACTCCATCTTCAGAGACAGCTAAACATTGATATGATTCTCTAATATCATTACTTTTTACATTTCCAGTATATATAAGATAAAGTTTATTATCTTTTTCAATAGCACTCCCAGAATAGCAACCATCTTTATCAAACCAATCCGTAGGAGAAAGAGCTATTGGAAGCTCTTCCCAATCTACTAGATTTTTACTTTTTAAATGTGCCCAATGCTTATTTTTATGTTCACAACTATTTGGATTGTATTGGTAAAAAATATGATACTCACCTTTAAAAAAGATAAGCCCGTTTGGGTCATTTAAGAGTCCTTTTTTAGGATTTATATGAAACTTATTTCTCCACATAACTATTCCTTTCTTTTTAATAAAATTTGAGTCATTATTATTCCAGTTCCCATAGATATTGCAATCATAATTAAATACATAAGCAAGTTATGACCTAAATATGCTGGAATAGCTGGTATAAAAGTTACTCCCATAACAGCTGGAGCAACTTCAAAAAGTTTAGCAAAAGCTCCACCTACTGCTCCTCCAATCATTCCAGAAATAAAAACTCTTGAATTAGGCAAAGTTATACCAAATAAAAGAGGTTCGGTTATTCCAAAGAAACAAGGAACAATTGATGAAAAGTTAAGAGCTTTTTTCTCTTTATTTTTTTCTCTTAAAGTGTAGGCAATAGCAGCTCCAGCTTGTCCAGCCATAGAAGCAGTAATTAAAGCATTTAATGGATTGATACCATCAGAAGAAAGATAGCTTGCTTCTACGATCATAAGCGAATGATGAAGTCCAGCTATTGTAAGGAGTTGTTGAACGCCACCAAAGATAGCTCCACCTATACCAAAAGGAATATTTAATATATATTTAATACTTATCATAATTATATGCTCGATAGTTGAAAATAAAGGATTTATTATTAAAAATCCAAGACTCATACCAATAATTATAGTAAGAAATGGAGTAAAAACTAAATCTATAACAGAAGGCATCCAAGATTTAATCCATTTTTCAATAAAAGCTCCAAATATACCAACTATTAAAGCAGGAATAATTGTTCCTTGAAATCCTTGGATTTTAAAAATCCATAGGTGTAATGGTTGGACATTTCCAGAAGCTACTTCCCAAGCATTAGGTATCATAGGAGCAACTAGCATAAGTCCTAAAACTATACCAATGACTGGAGTGCCACCAAATCTTTTAAAAGAAGACCAAACGACAAGAGCAGGTAAAAATATAAAAACTGTATCTGTAACAACTTGACTTAATGTTAAAAATTCAGGAGAAAAGTTTATTTTAAGTTGTAAAGCAAACCCTCTAAGTCCCATAAATAGTCCAGTAGCAACAAGAACTGGAATTAGTGGAATAAATACATCAGCAAGTGCTCTTAAACTTTTTTGAAAAATATTAAGATTTGAATATGCTTCTTCTTTGATACCAGTTGTTTTTATCTCTCCATCTTCGTTTAAAATATCGAAAACTTTATTTACTTTACCAGTTCCTAATATTATTTGATGTTGACCAGATTGAAAAAAATATCCACCTACACCGTTTATATTTTTAATTCCTTCTTTGTTAACTTTTGAATCATCTGTTACAATCAATCTAAGCCTTGTTGCACAATGTTCCATAACTTTAATATTTTCTTTTCCACCTACATTTTTTAATATTAAATTAGCTACCATATTGTAATCCATAATTTTTTTAGTATAGAAAAACTATACCCCTCCTTTTTAAAATGTGGAACCGTTCCCTTAATTTGAATATACAATATTTAATGAAAAAAATCAAGCTTTTTTCTTTTTTTATATGATAAAAAATTCAAAATATTGTATAATATAAAAAATCGAAAAGGAGTAAAAAAGAAGTTATGGAAAAAAAATTAACTATATTAGAAATTGCTGAAATGGCTGATGTTGGTAAAAGTACTGTTTCAAGATTTCTAAATGGTGGGTATGTAAGTCAAAAAAATAGAGAAAAACTTGAAAAAATTGTAAAAAAGTATAATTATAAACCAAATGTTTTTGCTAGGGGAATAAAAGCAAAAAATAATAGATTTATAGGAATAATAGTCCCTTGCTTAGATTCTTTTGTAACTTCACAAATTTTAATGCAACTTGACAATTCTCTTAGAAAAAATGGATATGTTCCTTTGATTATAAATACAGATCATAATTTTGATTTAGAGTTGCAAGGACTTGATGACTTAATACGTTTAAATGTAGAGGGAATTATATTTTTTTCAACAATTATAACTGAAAAACATAAACAATTTTTTAATAAAACAACAACACCGTTTTTAGTTATTGGACAAAAATTTGATGGAGTACCATATATAGTTAATGATGATTTTTTAGCTGGGAAAAAAATAGGTGAATATGTGGCTAAGTTGGGGCATAAAAAGATTCTATATTTAGGTGTTTCTGAAAGTGATGAAGCTGTTGGAATTATTAGAAAAAATGGTATTATGGAAGGATTAAAAAAATATAAAGATATAGAAATAAATTATTTAGAAACAGATTTTTCTACTGAAAAATCTGAAAAGATAATAGATAAATATTTAAAAAATCAAAAGCCTAGTTGCATAATTTGTGCTACTGATAATATAGCTTTTGGAGTATTAAAAGCTATTAGAAAAAATAATCTTGTAGTACCAAAGGATATTTCTATTTGTGGTTTTGGAGGGTATAAAATTTCTAGTATATTAACTCCAGCACTAACTACAATAAGATTCAAATATAAAAAAATAGGAAATTTAGCATCAGAAACTATAATAAATATTATAAATAAAAATGAAATTATAGAAAAACAATATGTAGATTTTGATTTTATAAAAGGAGAAACTATAAAAAATCTAAAATAATTTAGTAATAAAAAAAGGAGAAAGATATGAGAAGATTACTATTTTTGATCTACATTTTTATTTTAAGCTTAACATCATTAGCTATAAGTGGAGAAGTAATAGATGTAGCTGATGGTGATACTTTAGTTTTAAAGGCAGGAAGCAAAAAAATAAGAGTGAGAATGTATGGAATAGATGCTCCAGAGTTAAAGCAAAGGTATGGAGAAATTTCAAAAAAATATCTTGAGGATAAAATCTTATATAAAAAAGTAGATGTAAAAGTTATGGATCAAGATAAATATGGAAGAAAGGTAGGAAAAGTTTTTTATAAAAGTAAAGACGTGAATTTGGAAATGATAGCCACAGGAAATGCTTGGTTTTATGAGTATCACGCTAAAAGAGAAAAAGCATATAAAAAAGCTTTTAAAATAGCACAGGAAAAAAAGTTAGGATTATGGAAAGATAAAAATCCAGAAAATCCAAGAGAATATAGAATGAAACATAAAAGAGAGGATTGATATTTATGAAAGAAAATTTAAAAAAATTTGAAGAGATTATCAAAGAAAAAAAATTGATAGATTCATCACTTGAACTTTTACAATGGGATTTAGAGACAACTGCACCTAAAAAGGGAAAAGAATTAATAGCTGATATTTTTGGTTATTTGAGTATGAAAAGTTATAACTTAGTAACTTCTGATGAGTTTGTTAAATTAGTTGAAGCTTTAAATAAAGAAAAAGAGCAACTTAATGAGATTCAAAAGAAAGAGGTAAAAGATATTTCTGAAGAGATAGAAAAAATGAAAAAAATACCTCCACAAGAGTATGAAGAATATTCAAAACTTGTAGCTAGAAGCCAAGGGGTGTGGGAAGAGGCTAAAAATAAAAAAGATTTTAACTTATTTAAAGAAGATTTAAAGAAAATTTTTGATTATAATATAAAATTTGCTAAATATCAAAATAAAGATGGTAAAAAAATATATGATATTTTATTAGATGAATATGAAAAAGGTATGGATAGTGAAAAATTAGATAAGTTTTTTGCAAGTTTAAGAGAAGAGATAGTTCCGTTGCTAAAAAGAATAAAAGAAAGCAAAGTAAAAAATGAATTTGAATTTTTAAATAGAAGAGTAGATACTAAAGTTCAAGAGAGATTTAATAGATATTTAGCTTCATATTTAGGATTTGATTTTGAAAGAGGAGTTTTAGCAGAGAGTGAACACCCTTTTACTATGAATATAGATAAAAATGATGTTAGAATGACAACTAAATTTTATGAAACTATGCCTTTTTCAAGTATATTTAGTGTAATTCACGAGAGTGGACACGGAATATATGAACAACAAATAGGAGATGATTTACAAGGAACGACTCTTGCATCTGGGGGATCAATGGGGATTCACGAATCACAATCAAGATTTTATGAAAATGTACTTGGAAGAAGTTTAGCTTTTTGGGAAGGAATTTATAAAAATGGAATAGAATATTTTCCAGAATTAAAGAGTATAGATATTGATGAATTATATAGAGGAGTTAATAAGGTAGAGCCATCTCTTATAAGAACAGAGGCAGATGAGCTAACATATTCTTTACATATAATGGTTAGATATGAGATAGAAAAAGGAATTATCAATGGTGAAATAGATATAGATAAGTTACCAGAAATTTGGAATAGCAAAATGAAAGAGTATCTTGGAGTAGTTCCAGAAAATGATAGTGAGGGAGTTTTACAAGATGTGCATTGGGCAGGTGGAATGGTAGGATATTTCCCATCATACGCTCTAGGAAGTGTATATGCAGCTCAACTATATCATAAAATGAAAGAGGAAATGGACGTAGATGGAATTTTAAGAGAGGGAAAACTAGAAAAAATAAGAGAGTGGCTTGGAGAAAGAATACATAAATATGGTAGATTAAAAGATACGGCAGAGATTATAAGAAATATAACAGGAGAAGATCTTGAGCCTAAATATTATATAGACTATTTAAAAGAAAAATATTCTAAAATCTATAATTTAGATTAAAATTAAAGGAAGTGAAATTATGATTATAGCTATTGGAGTTATAGTATTGTTGATACTTATTACAATTTCTTATCAAAATAAATTTGTAAAATTACACGAGAGAGTAAAAAATTCTTGTAGTCAAATAGAAGTACAACTTCAAAAAAGAGTTGATCTTATTCCAAATTTAGTAGAAACTGTAAAGGGATATGCTAGTCACGAAAAAGAAACTTTGGAAAAAGTAGTTTTAGCAAGAACACATTATATTTCAGCTGGATCTTTAGATGAAAAGATGAAAGCAAGTGGAGAAATATCTGGATTGTTGAATAGACTGATGGTGGTATCTGAACAATATCCAGATTTAAAAGCAAATACAAATTTTTTAGAATTACAAAAAGAGTTGAAAGATATAGAAAGTAAAATAGGATTTGCAAGACAATTTTATAATGATACAGTAACAGCTTATAATCAAAGTATAAAAATGATTCCAGGAAGTATTTTTGCAGGAATATTTAGATTTACAGAAGAACCATTATTTAAAGCCACAGAGGGAGCCAGTGAAGCCCCTAAAATAAAATTTTAATAAAAAATAGAGGGAAGTTTTGAGCTTCCCTCTATTTAAGTTTTAATTAATCTTCATATCCATTTGGGTGATTTTTATGCCAATTCCAAGCAGTTTCTATGATTTTATCTAAAGAATCAAATTTAGGTTTCCAATTTAATTCTTTCATAGCTTTTGCAGAAGTAGCAACAAGTTTAGCAGGATCTCCAGCTCTTCTAGGAGAAACAACTGCTGGGATAGGGTGACCAGTTACTTTTCTAGCAACTTCAATAACTTGTTTAACAGAGAATCCCTCTCCATTTCCTAAGTTGAATATAGCACTATCTGCTCCACTATTTAATCTTTTTAATGCAAGAATATGTGCATCAGCTAAGTCCATAACGTGGATATAGTCTCTAATACAAGTTCCATCTTCAGTAGGATAGTCATCTCCAAAGATTCCTATATGTTCTCTTTTTCCAAGAGCAACTTGAAGAATAATAGGAATTAAGTGACTTTCAGGATCGTGATCCTCTCCTATATTTCCATCTGGATGAGCTCCAGCAACGTTAAAATATCTAAGAGCAGTATATTTTATACCATAAGCTTTATCACACCATTTTAACATTTTTTCAACTGCTAACTTACTTTCTCCATATGGGTTAGTAGGGAAAGTTTTGTCAGTTTCAAGAATAGGTATATTTTCAGGTTCTCCATAAGTTGCTGCTGTTGATGAGAATACTATTTTATTAACATTGTGTTTTCTCATAGCTTTAAGTAAGCAAAGAGTACCATAGAAGTTATTTTCAAAATATTTTAAAGGTTCGCTAACACTTTCACCAACTAAAGAGAAAGCAGCAAAATCTATAACTCCATCTATTTTATTTTCAGAGAAAACTCTTTCCATAAATTCGTCATCTCTTAAATCACCTAAAACAAGTTTTGCTTTTTCGTGAACAGCATCAACGTGTCCAGTTTGAAGATTATCTAATACAACAACTTCTTCTCCACTATCTATAAGAGCTCTAGTAACGTGACTTCCAATATATCCAGCTCCACCACAAACTAAAATTGCCATTTTTACCTCCTAGAAATATTTTTTTCTATTGTTTATATGTCTATTATATATCAATTTGAAAAGATATTAAAGAGAATTAACTTTTTCTATAAATCTAAGGAATCCATTTTTTCCTTCAATATCTCTTTTATAAACTCCAGCATACTCTAAAACTTTAGAGAATGTAACTCCAACTTCATCTTTTAATATTTTTTCAACATTGTTAGAGTCTATATTAGAATATTTTTCTTTAATTTTCTTAACCCATACCAAGTGTTTTTCAACTTTAGCATCATTTTTAATTTTTTCAGCATAATCATCAGCAACTAGATATTTTCCTAAAATTTCTAATTCCTCTTTTAATCTTCCTGGAAGAACTGCAAGTCCCATAACTTCAATAAGTCCAATATTTTCTTTTTTGATATTATGTACATCTGCGTGAGGATGGAAAATTCCAAGTGGATTTTCTTCATCAGTTCTGTTATTTCTTAAAACTAAATCAAGTTCAAAATCATTTCCTCTTCTTCTTGCAATAGGAGTTACAGTATTATGAGGAGTATTTTCAGAATGAGCAAATATTCCTAAAGACTCATCACTGTATTCTCTCCAAGTATCTAATATTTTAACGGCAAGATCAACAAGTCTAGTTCTGTCAGCTCCTTTTATTCTAATAACAGACATAGGCCATTTAACAATACCTGCCTCTATATCTTCAAAACCTTTGAAAGTAATCTTAGTTTCAACAGGAGATTTAGCCATAGGAAACTCGTGATGTCCACCTTGATAATGATCGTGGCTTAATATAGATCCTCCAACTATTGGCAAATCAGCATTTGATCCTAAGAAATAGTGTGGCATTTGTTCAACAAAACTTGTAAGTCTATTAAAAGCATCTCTATTTATCTTCATAGGTCTATGTTCACCAGCAAAAACAATAGCGTGTTCATTGTAATAAACATAAGGAGAGTATTGAAGGAACCATTCTTCTCCTCCTAAGTCAAAAGGAATAACTCTATGATTTTGTCTTGCAGGGTGATTAAATCTTCCTGCATATCCTACGTTTTCATAGCAAAGAAGACATTTAGGATAAGCTGATGGTGGAAGTAATCTTTCTTTTGCTATATCTCTTGGATCTTTTTCAGGTTTAGAAAGATTTACTGTAATTTCCATATCTCCATACTCTGTATTAGAGAACCAGTGCATATTTTTAGCTATTCTATCAGTTCTAATATAGTTTGACTTTTGAGCAAAACTATAATAATTGTCAGTAGCAGATTCTACACCACTATTTTTTGCAAGAGAGTGGAATTTATCTATTATTTGAGTAGCAGTTGGAGTTAATTTTCCCATAATTTCAGTATCAAAAAGATCTCTAACTACTATACTATCTTCAATTATATTGTTTTTTATAGCCCAATTACAAATATTATTTAATATTTCAGTTGGATATTCAGGAACTTTTTTATTAGAAAGATCTACATCTTCCCAATCTTCAAGTTTTAAAAGATTCATAATCTCATTTCTAGATATAACTGCATCATATTTACCAATAAGATTATTTTCTAATCCAAATTTTAAAAGCATTCCTACTTCTTCATAAATATTTATATTCATTAAAAATCACCTAACTTTCTACTTCCATCTCCAATTTTAGCTACATAGAAATCAGCAACTAAACCAGTTTTAGCTGTATATTTTTCTCCTACTGATTTTTTAAATTCTTCTATAAATTCATCTTTTACAATACTTACAGTACAACCACCAAATCCAGCTCCTGTCATACGTGCTCCAATAACTCCTTTAGCTTCCCATTCAGCTTCAACTAAAGAGTCAAGTTCAAATCCAGTAACTTCATAGTCATCTCTAAGTGAGATATGAGATTGGTTCATTAATTGTCCAAAAGCTTCAATATCTCCAGCATTCAATTTTTCAACTGCAAGTTTTGTTCTTTCATTTTCGCTAACTGCGTGAGTAGCTCTTTTTAGTTGTTCTTCATCAGTAATTAAATGTTTTATTTCATTAAATCTTTCAACAGAAAGTTCTCCAAGATATTTAATATTGATTCCTTTTTCATTTAAAACTTTTACAGCAGCTTCACAAGCTCCTCTTCTTTCGTTATACTTAGAATCTGCTAGTCCTCTTTTTTTATTTGTATTTGCAATAACTATTGATGCTCCTTTTAAAACAACAGGTGCATATTGATAATTTAAAGTATTACAATCTAAAAGGATTGCATTATCTTTTTTACCCATTCCAATAGCGAATTGATCCATAATACCACAATTTACACCAATAAATTTATTTTCAGCCTTTTGAGAAAGTTTAACCATATCAACCATATCTACATCAAGTTTAAATAGATCTTTTAAGATAACAGAAGTAGCAAGTTCGATAGATGCAGATGAAGAAAGTCCAGCACCATTAGGTATATTTCCATAAAATAATACATCAAATCCACTATTAATATCAAATCCAGCTTCAAGGAAAGCTTTTATAACTCCTTTTGGATAGTTAGCCCAGTCATCTTGTGGTTCATTGACTAATTTGTCTAATGAAAATTCTATAACTCCTAGATTTTCAAAGTTTTTAGAATACATTCTAAAGTTTTTATCATCTCTTTTTACTGCAACAGCATAAGTTCCAAAATCTAAAGCACAAGGGAATACAAATCCACCATTGTAATCTGTGTGCTCTCCGATTAGATTAACTCTTCCAGGTGAAAAGAATACTTTTACTTCTCCATTATATTTATATAAGTTTTTAAAATCCTCGATTAAACTTTTTATCATTATTTTACCCTCCACTAAATTTTTTTAGTTAACTATGTCTGATATAAGTATAACTTATAATTAAATTTTAACAAGAATTTTTAAAAAAAAACAGAGTATCTTATTAAACTAAGTAAAAAAAGTTTTTTGAGAAAAAGAAAAAAATATAGTATAATATTATGGTAAAAACAATTTATTCAAAGGGGAAAGTGGGAATATGAAAAGAAATAGTATTAGAATAAAGACATTGGAACTTATAAAAAATAGTAGTGGTATATCAAGGGCAGAGTTAGCAAAAGAGTTAGAAATTACACCTGCTGGAATAGGAAAAATAATAAATAAACTTTTAGATGAAGAATTAATTGAAGAAACTGCTGAAGGAGAATCAACAGGTGGAAGACGTCCAATTATTTTGAAAATAAATGAAAAGAAAATAGGAAAAATTTTAGGAATATCTTTGGCACCTAGATTTATTGAAATAGTTGTTGGAGATATAAATGGAAATATTTTAAATGAGAAAAAATATTCATTAAAGAAGAGACTATTAGAGAAAGAACATAATATTTTAGAACTTACAGAAAAGCTTATAAAAAGAGAACTTAAAGAGAGAGATGATATAAAAATTATATCTGTTGTAGTAAATGGAATGGTTGATAGTGAAAATGGAATATCAATTTTTTCTCCACATTATAACTGGAAAAATATAAATTTAAAGAAAAGATTTACAGAAAAGTTTAAAGTGAAAGTTTTTGTAGAGAATGACGTAAGAGCTATGGCACTTACAGAGAAGATATATGGATCTTGTAAAGAAAACCAAAACTTTGTAGTAATGAATATAGGTGATGGGGTAGGAGGAAGTATATTTCTTAATGACTCTTTATATCACGGCTATGGATCGATGTCTGGAGAGCTTGGGCATATGGTAGTAAAAAGAAATAGTTCTGAAAAATGTTCTTGTGGAAAAAAAGGATGTTTGGAAACAGAGGTTTCAAATGTAGCACTAATAAAAAAAATAACAGCTCAAATAAGATTAAATAATTATAGTAGTTTAAAAAATACTTTGTTAGAAAAAGGAAGTCTAACTATAAATGATGTATTAAGAGGTGTAGCAGAAAAAGATATGTTAACTTTTAATATTGTTACAGATGCTATGTATATGGTAGCAAATGCTATTGATGTAATTATTTCTGTTATAAATCCAGAAAAAATAGTTTTGTTAGGGGAGATGTTTCAAAATAAATTTATTTTTGATTCTCTTGCTAATGAGATAAAAAAAATTACTTTAGATGAGCAATATTATGAAATAAAAAGATCAGAATTCTATAAAAATATCTATGAAATAGCTCCTCTAGCAGTAGTAAGTTATAAAATTTTTAAAGAGATGGAATAATAAAAGGAAGTAATGAAAAAACTTGTAAATTATTATAAAGTAAGGTAAAATATATTGATAAAAAAATAAATTTTAGGAGAGAAAAAATATATGTTTATAGATGAAGTAATAGTAACAGTGAAGGCTGGGAACGGTGGAGATGGTTCAGCAGCTTTTAGAAGAGAAAAATATATTCAGTTTGGAGGTCCAGACGGTGGAGATGGTGGAAATGGAGGAAGTGTAATATTTGTTGCAGATCCTAACATTAACACTTTAATTGATTTTAAATATAAAAAAATATTTAAAGCTGAAAATGGAGAAAATGGACAAAAGAAGCAAATGTATGGAAAAACAGGAGCTGATTTAATAATTAAAGTTCCTGTTGGGACACAAATAAGAGATGTAGAAACAGGAAAATTATTATTAGATATGAATGTTCCTGGAGAACCAAGACTACTTTTAAAAGGAGGAAGAGGAGGAGCAGGAAACGTACATTTTAAATCTGCTACAAGAAAAACTCCTAAAATAGCTGGAAAAGGAAGAGAAGGAGCAGAGATAAAAGTTAAACTTGAATTAAAACTTTTAGCTGATATAGCACTTGTTGGGTATCCATCAGTTGGAAAATCAAGTTTTATCAATAGAGTGTCAGCTGCAAATTCAAAAGTAGGAAGTTATCATTTTACAACTCTTGAACCAAAATTAGGAGTTGTAAGATTAGAAGAGGGGAAATCATTTGTTATAGCAGATATTCCAGGGCTTATTGAGGGTGCTCACGAAGGAGTAGGGCTTGGAGATAAGTTTTTAAGACATATTGAAAGATGTAAAATGATATTCCATCTTGTTGATGTGGCAGAAATAGAGGGAAGAGATGCCATTGAAGATTATGAGAAAATAAATGAAGAACTAAGAAAATTTAGTGAAAAATTATCAAATAAAAAACAAATAGTTTTAGCAAATAAGATGGATTTGTTATGGGATATGGATAAATATGAAAAGTTTAAAGCTCACGTTGAAGCACAAGGAAATGAGGTTTACCCTATATCAGTAATATTAAATGAAGGAATTAGAGAAGTTCTATTCAGAAGTTATGATATGCTTCAAAAAATAGAAAGAGAACCATTAGAAGAAGAAGTTAATGTAAATGAGGTATTAAGAGAAATTAAAGGAGAATCAGAAGATTTTGTAATCACTCAAGATGAAGAGGGAACTTATGTAATAGAAGGTAGAATCCTTGATGAAGTTCTTGCTAAATATGTTATTACAATGGACGAAGATTCTATAATAAACTTCTTACATATGATGAGATCTCTTGGATTGGAAGAAGCGATGAGAGATGCAGGTATTCAAGATGGAGATAATGTAAGAATAGCTGATGTAGAGTTTGAATATGTAGAATAGAGATAAAAAGCTGAATTCTTTATTCAGCTTTTTTGTAATATAAAATATTGTTTTGAAAGGAAAAATATGGTAAAAGGCTTAGTAATTGCAGGACCTACTGGAGTAGGAAAAACAGATCTATCTATAAAGTTAGCAAAGTTGATGAATGCAGATATTATATCTGCTGATTCTGCTCAAATCTATAAAGGAATGGATATAGGAACTGCAAAGATAACTCAAGATGAGATGCAAGGTGTAAATCACTATATGTTAGATATAGTTGAACCTATAAAAAAATATAATGTTGGAGATTATCAAATAGCAGTAGATAATATCTTAAAAGAAAAAGAGAAAGAAAGTAAAAATATAATTCTTACTGGAGGAACTGGACTATATATAAGCTCAATAACAGAGGGATTATCTGTGCTTCCACCTGCTGACGTAAAATTAAGAGAGGAGCTTTTAAAATTAAGTAAAGAAGAGTTATATGAAAATCTTTTAAAATTAGATCCACAAGCTGCTCAGGAGATACATATTAACAATAGAAGAAGAGTTGAAAGGGCAGTAGAAGTCTGTATGTTAACAGGGGATAAATTTTCGACTTTATCTAAGAAAAATATAAAAAACAATAATTATAATTTTTTAAAAGTCGCTTTAGAAAGAGATAGAGAATATCTATATGAAAGAATAAATTTAAGAGTAGATATAATGTTAGAAAAGGGACTTGAAAACGAAGTAAAAACTCTGTATGAAAAATATGGAGAAAATTTAAGAAAGATAAATATTATAGGTTATACAGAACTAATAGAATATTTTAACAAGCAAGTTACATATGAGGAAGCTGTTGAAAATATTAAAAGAAATTCAAGAAGATATGCAAAAAGACAGTTTACTTGGTTTAAAAACGATTCATCATACAGATGGTTTGATTTAGATAAATTAAGTGAAAAAGAGATAATAGAAGAGATAATAAGTGAACTAAAATTGTGATTAACTGTAAGTAAAGTGTAATTAAAATCTTGATAAAAACATAGTGATATGGTATTATTAATATGATAGGGAATAGGTATATATGAATATAAAGAAGATTTTTATTTGGATTATTTCAATCTTTTTTTTAACAGGTTGTTCAAACATAAGTAATAAAAATTTAGATAATTTTGATGTTAAAAGAGAAAAAAATTATAAAAATTTATATGAAAATTGGCAGTTGGAAAAGTTACAAATTGAATTATCAGAAGAAAAAGATGAAAATTTAATTTTAAAATATAAAAAACTAATTGA
>JAUNAY010000120.1 GCA_030527385.1 Fusobacterium sp.
AGATTAATAGGTTAAGAAGTGTAATAGATATTAATAATGCTAATGGACTTAGGGATAGATTGATGTTAGAGCTTATGTATTCAAGTGGAATAACTTCTGTGGAGATGTTAAAAACAGGAGAACAATTTTTTGATTTAGATAAAAGAGAGCTTTTAGTATTTAATGGAAAAAACAATAGGACAGTATTTTTTAGTGAAAGGACTAGAGAATTTTTTAAAAAATATGTAGAAGCTAAAAAAATAAAATATAAAGATAGATATAATCCTGAGATTTTATTCGTTAATGGATCTGGAAATAGATTGAGTGATAGATCTCTTAGAAGAATAGTAGATAGATATGCTCATAGAGCAAAAATAGCAAGGGAGATAAGTCCTTATAGTTTTAGGCATACATTTGCATTACATCTTTTAGCTAAGGGAATGAAGATTAATTATTTGAAAGAATTGATGGGACATGTTACAATAGAGAGTACAAAAGTATATCAAGATATGTTGTGTATTGTACCTTTTGATTTTATGAAAGCGACTATGAGGAGTGAAGAAAAATGATAAAAGCTACTACAATAATAGCAGTAAAAAGAGATGGAAAAGTAGCTCTTGCAGGAGATGGACAAGTAACTTTTGGAGAGGTAGTTTTTAAAAGTAATGCAAAAAAAATTCGTAGAATAGGTAATTATAATATTCTTGCAGGTTTTGCAGGGGCAGCAGCAGATGCTTTTGCTTTAATGGATAAATTTGAAAATAAGTTAGATGAATTTGGTGGCAATTTGAAAAAAGCCTCTGTTGAGTTAGCAAAGGATTGGAGAACAGATAAAGCTTTAAGAGTATTAGATGCTATGCTGATAGTAGCAGATAAAAATACGATACTAATTCTTTCTGGGAATGGAGATGTAATAGAACCAGATAGTGATGTAGCAGCTATAGGAAGTGGAGGTAACTATGCTTATGCAGCAGCAAAAGCTATGTTAAAGCATACAGAGCTATCAGCTGAAGAGATAGCGATAGAAGCTATGGATATTGCAGGAGAATTATGTATATATACTAATCAAAATATAGTTTATGATGTAATATAAGTTTAAGGAGAGATGTGTATGGGTAAAAAATGTATAGGTTGTGGAATTGAGTTACAAAGTGAAGATGTAAACAAAGGTGGATATTTACCAGCTAATAAATTGGAAGAACCAGGAGATCATTACTGTCAAAGATGTTTTAAAATAAAGAACTATGGTAAATATATGCCAGTTAGAATGAATAAAGATGACTATAGAAGAGAGGTTCAAGAAGCTATGAAATATTCAAAACTTGCAATAGCAGTTTTTGATATTATTGACTTTGAAGGATCTTTTGATGATGAGATATTAGATGTACTTAGAGAGATGGACTCAATAGTAGTAATTAATAAATTAGATCTTATTCCAGATGAAAAACACCCTTCTGAAGTTGCTGATTGGGTAAAAGACAGATTGGCAGAAGAGGGAATAGCTCCTCTTGATATAGCAATAGTAAGTAGTAAAAACGGATATGGAATCAATGGAATATTTAAGAAGATAAAATTTTTCTATCCTGATGGAGTAGAGGCACTTGTTTTGGGAGTTACAAATGTTGGAAAGTCAAGTATAGTAAATAGACTTTTAGGAGCTAAAAAAGTAACTGTATCAAAATATCCTGGGACAACTTTAAAAAGTGTAAAAAACCAAATACCACATACAAATATATATTTAATTGATACACCGGGACTTATTCCAGAGGGAAGAATATCGGATTTAGTTTGCGAAGAGTGTAATTTAAAAATGGTTCCATCTGGTGAAATTTCCAGAAAAACATTTAAAGTAAAAAATGGAAGAGCTTTAATAATAGGTGATCTTCTATGGTTCAAAGTTATAAATGAAGATGAAGTAACACCAATTTTTTCACTATATGCAGCTAAAGATGTTACTTTCCACGAAACAAATATGGAAAAATTAAAAGAATTGTTAGCAGAAAAAAGAAGCGATCTATTTTTCCCACCGTGTGATAAGTGTAGAAACACATATAAAAATTTAGAGTTTATCAAGAAAAAAATAAAAATTCAAGCTGGAGAAGAACTTGTATTTAAAGGATTAGGTTGGATCTCTGTAAAGAGAGGACCTTTAGAAATTGAGATAACTCTTCCTAAAAAAGCAGGTATAATTGTTAGAGATGCTTTTATAAAACCAAAAAGATAGGAAAAAATAATGAAAAAAAAAGAACGTATAAACAGGATAATAGGATATATAGCAGTTGGTATTTTTGCTATATTGATTCTTTTTTTAGGTTTTTATAATATTAAAGATTTAAAGCAAGCTAGAAGAGCTGAATATACTTTAACACAATTAAAAGGATTGAGAATAGCACTAGAAGAGTATTATCAAGTTGCCAATAAATATCCAGATTTAACAAAAGAGGGAGTAAAAGATGATTTAAGATTGCTAGATTATACGGATAGTGATGGAAAAAATATATCTTTTGCAGATATTTATGGAAGAAATAGTTTACCAAAAACTCCAGAAAATAAAAATGAGAATATTGAATCAAGTAATATGATTTATGATACAAGTAATTTCTCTAAAGGAACAAATACTGGTGGTTGGAATTATGATTTTTCAGGAAGAACAGGAGAACTTCACGCTAATTTACCAGAAAATGTATTTTCACAGAGTATAAAATGGTGTGAGTATTAATTTATATATTGGAGGCATAAAATTTTGAAATATGATATTATATTTTTAGGTGGAGGACAAGCTGGAGTATTTGGAGCATATGAAGCTGTTGAAAATAAAGAGGGAATAAAAGTTTTAGTTATAGATAAGGGAAAAATGCTAAAACAAAGAGTATGCCCTAAAGAAAATTTAGGAAGATGTGTAAATTGTCCTACTTGTTCTATAATTTATGGTGTAAGTGGAGCAGGAGCATTTTCAGACTCTAAATTTAATATGGATTATAGAGTTGGAGGAGATGTACATATTGTAACAGGAAAAAAAGTTGTAAATGATACCATTGATTATATAGTAGATATATATAAAAAGTTTGGTTTTAATGAAAAACCAGCAGGGCTTACTTACAATGCAACAATGGAGAAGATAAAAAAAGGTTGTATCGAAAATGGAATTCAACTAGTTGATACTCCTACAATGCACTTAGGAACAGATGGATCAAGAAAACTTTATTCTAAATTAATAGATTATCTATTGAGTAAGGGAGTAGAATTTGCTACTGAAAGAGAGATAGAAAGTTTAATAATAGAAGATGAAAAAATAAAAGGTGTTATTGTAAATCATAAAGGTGTAAAAGAGGAGTACTATTCTGATAACGTTGTAATTGGAATGGGAAGAAGCGGAGCACAAAAAATGATGGATCTTTGTAAAGAACACAATATTAAATATGAAAATGGAGCTATTGATATTGGAGTAAGAGCTGAGATTCCAGACATAATAATGAAAGAAATTAATGAAAATTTCTATGAAGCAAAGATGATTTATTACTCAAGAAATTATAGAGATAAGATGAGAACTTTTTGTAGTAATCCAAGTGGATTTATAGCAGCTGAAAAATATGAAGATGATTTTGTATTAGCAAATGGACACGCATATAAAGATAAAAAATCTACAAATACTAATTTGGCATTATTATGTACTAAAAAGTTTACTCAACCATTTAATCAACCTTTTGAATATGCAACTGCCATAGCAAAGATGTCTTCAATGTTGACAGGAGGAAAACTTTTGGTTCAATCATATGCTGATTTAAAAGCTGGAAGAAGATCAACAGATGAAAAACTTTCAAGATTGAATATAGTTCCTACAACTGAGGATTATGTAGCTGGGGATATAGCACTTGCTTGTCCACAAAGATTGTTAGATAATATTATGGAATTTATTGAAGTTTTAGATAAGATAACACCAGGGTTTGCATCAGGAGACCTACTTCTTTATTTTCCAGAGATAAAATTTAGAAGTACAAGAATTGGAATAAATAAAGATATGGAAACAAATATAAAAGGATTATATGCAGCAGGAGATAGTTCTGGTTATGGAAGTGGACTTAATATAGCTGCTGTAATGGGAATATTAGCAGTAAGAGATATTTTAACTAAAATTTAATATTATTTTTTTGTTGATACACCTTATATTTTATTCGTTTAAGATA
>JAUNAY010000121.1 GCA_030527385.1 Fusobacterium sp.
TTTTACAAAAATTTCATTAGATTTTGGAGTTTTATTTGCATTAGCTTTGCTTTCAGAATCTATCTTTGCAGATAGAGTGATCATCTCTTTTTGTTTTTGAAGCTCAACCTCTGTAACCTCTTTTGAAAAATCTCCGTGTACAAACTTAACTTTAAAATTAAGAATACCATAATTTTCCAATATATTCTCAAGTTTTTCATCTATTTCAGATTGTAAAAGAATTTCAATAGATGTTTTATCATTTAACTCAATATTTATAAAATTATCATCTATTTTTATTCTGTAAAAATAAAGAAAGGATTTGGAAATAGCATTTCTAGCTTTTAATCTAATGATAGCCTTTTCTACTATTGTCACAAGCTCCTCTCTCATTATCTCACTTTTTGTATATTCTACTTTAAAATCAACCTCAAGTTCCTTACCAAACTTTTTCTTGATATTTTCATAAATTATATCCAGTTCTTTGAGATCAGCGACACTGGGAACTGAACATAAAAATTTCATTTTCTTATTTCTTTCATAAAAAATAATCTCTTGAATATTAACATTTTCAATTCCCATCTGTCTGAAAATACCATCTTGAGGCTTGATTCTTATCTCATTTCTTCTCATTTTACCTCCAGAACTGTATTTTTCCTATCTTTCTCCTAGAAGTCTATCAAGTATAATAGCCACAGCAGCTCTTACTGAAAGATGATTATATTTTGTATTTCCTCTAATTGGCTCAAGAATATAGTTTGACATATCCATTACTTCATCAGTAAGTCCCCAACCAGTACCAAATAATAATAGATATGGTTTATCATCTTCAAATATCATATTTGACATTGTTTCATAACTTACAGTATTAGGGAAAATTCTAGCAGAAGTTGTTACAATTACAGGTTTTTGTCCCTCTTTTTCCTCTATCTCTTCGATTACTTTTTCTATACTGTCCATAACTCTAGTTATTGCAAAAGCATTTTCTCTGTCTTTGTTAAATTGTCCTCCAGTACCCTCTTGCCAATAACCTATAATTCTTTCAGTAAGCATTTTTTGAGCATCTACTGGAACAATTAAACGATAACCTTTTACATCATAAGTTCTACAACTTCTTGAAATATCGTGTATGTCAAAGTTTGTAACAGAAGTACATACCACTTCACTATTTTTATTGTATACAGGATAGTGAACCAATCCTAAATATATTTTATCTCTCATTTTATATAATCCCTTCTTTTATTATATTTAATTTTATTTTTCTTCAATTTTTATCTCTTTTAACTCATTTTTGTATCTATCTATTTTTGCAAGATAAGTTCCACTTGCATACTCTAAATATTTCCAATGTTTTTCAGATAGCTTTTTTATAACTCTAGCTGGAGAACCTGCTATAAGATCGCCCTCTTCAGCTTTTAATTTGCTATTAACCACTGATCCAGCAGAAACTATACAATTCTTAGGAATTACGCTTCCATTTAAAATAACGCTTCCCATTCCGATTATTGAGTTATCTCCAACACTACAACCGTGTACAACACAGTTATGTCCAATAGTAACTCTTTTACCTATTATTGTAGGAAAATCTGTATCTCCGTGTAGAGTAGAATTATCTTGAACATTTGATCCATCACCTAATTTAATAAGGCTCATATCCCCTCTTAAAACAGCTGAAAACCAAATAGAAACATTCTCTCCAGTTTCTACTTTACCAATAACAGAAGCAGTTTCTGCAATATAGTTGTTTTTTCCAATTTTTGGAACATATTCTCCAAGTCTATAAATCATTTTTGCTCCCTCTTTTTTTAATAAAAATTATCGTCCTATTTTATTCTCCTAGCTCCTCTTTAATCTCTTTTAGAAGTTTCTTTTCAAGTTTATCGAATTCTCTATCTTTTAAAAGATCAGGTCTTCTTAGATAAGTTCTTTTTAAGCTCTCTTTTTTTCTCCAAATCTCAATATTTTTATGATGTCCAGAAAGCAGTACTTCTGGAACTTTCATTCCCTCAAACTCCTCTGGTCTCGTATAGTTTGGATAATCTAAAAGCCCATTAAAGAAAGAATCGTTTTCATAAGACTCCTGTTTTATAGCTCCAGGAACAAGTCTAGCAATACAATCTGCCATTACCATTGCTGGAAGCTCTCCACCAGTAAGAACAAAATCTCCAATAGATACCTCTAAATCTACTCTGCTTTCTACTACTCTTTCGTCAATTCCCTCATAATGTCCAGCAATAATAGTTATCTCTTCCTCTTTAGAAAGTTCTATCGCCAATTTTTGATCAAATTTAACCCCTTGAGGAGATGTGTATATAACTTTTCCCCCAAGGGTATTTAATGCCCTAATAAGAGGCTCTGGTTTCATAAGCATTCCTGCTCCTCCACCAAACACCTTATCATCAGCCTGTTTGTGCTTATCATAGCAAAAATCTCTAATATTGATTACATTTATCTCTAAAAGATTTTTTCCCAAAGCTCTTTTTATTATGCTCTCTCCTATAAAACCTTTGAACATTTCTGGAAATAGAGTTAAAATATTTATTTTCATAAATTACTCCTCATCTTCTATTCCATCATCTTGTTGATATTTTTTCCCTTTCATATCTCTCATACCATCAATAAGTTCAACATAGATTATTCTATTTTCAAAATCTATTTTTTTAACGAACTCATCAATATCTGGTATCATAGACTCACTTTTTTCATCTTCAACTACAAGAATATCGTGTGCAGCAGTTTCAAAAATATCAGTTACTGTTCCAATAGGTTCATTGTTTTTTAAATCTATAACTTTCATATCCATAAGATCATTTAATAGATATTCATCATCTTCTATTCCTAAAATATCTCTTCTTACTTTAATAAGTCCATTTTTTAACTTTCCAGCTTCTGTTTTATTAGTTATCTCTTGAAATTCCACAGTCCATTTATTTCCAACAAGAGGGCTTACGCTTGTGATAGTTACCATCTTTTGTTCCCCTTGTATATCTATAATAACTCTGTTTCCAACTAAAATTCTGGCATCTGATACATTAGCTATAATCTTTACAGCCCCTTTAAGATGATGTGTTCCAGATATTTTCCCAACTGTAAAAAGCTCCATCAATCAATCCTCCCTAGTCTAAAAATTCAACATTTACATTTAGTTTATCTTTAACTCCAGCAGCTTGCATAACCCCTCTAATTGCATTAGCTGTAAGTCCATTTTTTCCTATAATTTTTCCCATCTCTCCCTTAGCTACACTAACTTTAAAAGTGATAGTATCATCAATAGCATCATAATCTATCATTACAGCATCTTTTGTATCAACAAGCTCTTTTATAATATAGTTAATTAACTTCTCTAATTTTTCCATTTTTCCCTCCGTTGATTATTTATTTATATATAGTGAACCTTTCCAAGCTCCCTCTTCTATGATCTTAGCAGTGACATCTCCTTTGTCTAAATCTTCAATTACAAATTTTATAAAATCTTTAAAATCATAAGTAGTAATTATATTTATAAGCCCTTTTTGAGGATCTACTGTTCTTACAACTCCAGCCCCCTCATAAGCTTCTATCACCTTATTTATAAAATCTATATCCTCTTTTCTGCTTTGAATCAAAAATTCGTAACTTCCTAACATTTTTCCTCCATTCTAAAATTTAAAACAAGGCTGACTAATGTCAGCCCGCTTTAAATTTCAGCTTATTTTTTTTCAAATATAGCAATTAAATTTAAAAAATCATCAATAGTAAGATTTTCAGCTCTCTCATTTTCAGCAATATTAGCTTGTGCTAATATCTCTCTAAGTTCATCTTTAGATTTTCCTAAGGCTGTGAAATTGTTAAGTAGATTTTTTCTCTTGTTTGCAAAAGCAGTTTTTACATATTTAAAGAAACAATCTTCATCAACCAGTTTGCTATATTTTTCATCTTTGTAAAGCTTAATAGACATAAAAGCAGAGTCCACTTTAGGAATAGGAGTAAAAGCTTCCTTAGGAATTGTAAATAGGTATTCAGCTTCTCCAAAATACTCTACTGCTAATGTAAGAACACTTCTTTCTTTTCCCTTTTTAGCACAAATTCTTTCAGCTACTTCCTTTTGTACCATTATATAAATCTCATCTATAACATCTCTATTTTCTATTAATTTATTAATGATAGGAGAAGTTATATAATATGGAATATTTGCAACT
>JAUNAY010000122.1 GCA_030527385.1 Fusobacterium sp.
TTTCCTTTTTCTAATATTGACATCACAGATCTATCTGGAACAAAAATTCTTTCATTTCCATAATATCCAACTATATTTTGATCTAATGAAGTTCCATACTTGTCTTTTTCTCTTTTAAAATTAACATTATTAGGATTTGGCACATAAGAATTTGTACTTACTAATTCTCTTCCACTTTCCATTTCAGTTGCTATAAATTTTTCAAGTTCTTTTATTTTATCAAGAGCTTTTTCAAATCTAAACATTCTTTTTCTTACAACTGCTGAAGATATATACCCCTCTTCTCCTGTTGATGCCTTTACTTTATACCAATAGTTTCCATAGCTATAAATTTTTTCTAATGCTATTAACTTTACATCATAATTAAACTTTTTAATAACTTTTGCTTTAGTATTGGGTTCCTCTCTTAAATTAGCAGTTCTTGTTCTAACAAAAACATAATCTAAAACTTTAGGATGCCCTCCAGAATACTTTTCATTTAAAATAACACCATCTGCTATTTCATTATCATATGTAGCAACAGTTGTCCACTTTGGTTCACCTTCATATGAAAATGCTGTTGTTCCCACAAATAATAAGAAAAATACTACATTTTTTATAAATTTCATTTTCCCTCACCCTGTCTTTTTTTCCTCTCAAATAAAAAGAGAGCCTTGAATGATATTTTAACACTAAATCAAATCTGATTCAAGCTTTTTTCATTCAACGCTCCCCCAAATATTATTTTAATTTATTATTTTTTTACCATTCCTCTAGCAACCATCTCTTTAACAATAAATGTTGCTACATCATCAGCATATTTTCCAGGTCCAAATCCAGCATCATATCCTAATTCTTTTGCTAAATCATTAGTTATTCTTGCTCCTCCAGCTATTAAAATAACTTTATCTCTCAATCCTTCTGCTTCAAGAAGTTCTACTAAATTTGTTAGGTTATGAATATGAACATCTTTTTGAGTTACAGTTTGTGAAACTATTAAAGCATCTGCTTTTAACTCAATAGCCTTTTGTATAAACTCTTCATTTGTAACTTGGCTTCCTAAGTTATAAGCTTCTACACCTTTATATCTTTCAAGTCCGTAGTGTCCTGCATAACCTTTCATATTCATTATAGCATCAATTCCAACAGTGTGAGCGTCAGTACCTGTACTTGCCCCTATCATAACTACTGGTCTTCCTATATTCTCAGCTATATATTCCTCACATTCGTGCATATCCATAGTATCAATTTCAAGAGCTTGAACTTTTATAGCTGTGTAATCCACAGTATGTGTTGTCGCTCCATACACTACATAAAACGAGAATTCCTTATCTAGTGCTTCTGAAAAAGCAACTGCTGGATCTTTAAATCCCATTTTTCTAGCTAATTGAAGAGCTGCTTCTACACCTTTTTCATTATTTGGTACTGGTAAAGTAAAACTCATTTGAACTTTACCATCGTTCATTGTATCTCCATATGGTTTTAATTGTGTAAGATCAAGTGTTTTGTCAAAATCTTTTTTATCAGTAGAATATAAACCTCCAGACATTATCTATTACCTCCAAGCATTAATTCTATAAATGGATTAAAGTAACTAGAATCTTTTTCAAATACTCCAGCAAGTCCTTTTCCTCCATCTAATGGTCTTTTTATACCAGCAAAAATTCCACCCTCAAGAGTCTTGAATATTCCAATTCCTTCTATTGTTTTTAATAATTCAGTAGCTTTTCCAAGAACCTCTTTAGCTCTATTTACCATAATTCCATCTTTTTTAAATTCAATATCATTTCCAAAATCTTCCATATTGTTAAAGATATATTTAGCATTTTCTATTGAAAGTGCTCTATCTGACATAAATGGAGTGTGAATTGCTTCTGTTAACATTCCTAATAGGTGAACTTTTTGATTTGTCATAATAGTTACCATATTGAATAAAGCATCTTGTACGTGTCCTTTAAAAATATTTCCAGTCATAAATTTTGTAGGTGGCATATATTTTAAAGGAGCTTTAGGGAATATTTCTCTTGCCATTTGAGCTTGAGCTAATTCAAATAAGAACCCATTTTTAGTATCAGGGTGCATTTCAAATGCGTGTCCAAGTCCCATTTGTTCCTCTGGTAATCCAGCAACTAATGCAAATTGTTCATTAATAAATTGTGAAGCTAATACTGTATGAGCTTCTTCAATAGCATCAGCTGTTGTTAAGTAGTTATCTTCTCCAGTATTGATAATAACTCCAGCAAATCCATTGATAACTCTTGAGAAGAATTGGTCTACAAGAGTTCTTTTCATATTAATATCTCTAAATAAAATTCCATATAGAGCATCGTTTAGCATCATATCTAGTCTTTCAAGAGCTCCCATTGCAGCTATTTCTGGCAT
This sequence comes from Fusobacterium sp., assembly GCA_030527385.1. GTDB lineage: Bacteria > Fusobacteriota > Fusobacteriia > Fusobacteriales > Fusobacteriaceae > Fusobacterium_A. The sequence goes on from JAUNAY010000122.1 coordinate 2,362, forward strand.
ACAAAGTCCTGAACAATAGTTACATAATCTTATATATCTTTTTAGTTCTACTCCTACTTCGTCCAGAGCTTTTCTCATTATTCTGAAGTTTTCTTGAGTAGCCATTGTTCCTCCAAATCCTTCAGTAGTAGCTCCATATGGTACATAGTCAAGTAGTGATTGTCCAGTAGTTCTAATAACTGCTATTACGTCTGCTCCTTGTCTTGCTGCTGCAACCGCTTGAGTTACATCTTCATAAATATTTCCAGTAGCAACGATTACATAGATATATGGTCCTTTTTTATCTCCATAAACATTTAGATATTCATCTCTTTTTGCTCTATTAGCTCTAATTCTTTCTACTGTTCCAAGAGCTATTTCTTTAAGAGCTAATTTAATATCAAAATCATCGTGCCATTTCATTTTTGTAATATCTAATTCTTTAGTAGCTATTTTTTCAGCAATTTCTTGAGGTTTTAAACCAGTTTCAAGCATTGCATTTCCTAAATATTTTGCAACTCCAAGAGAAATATTTCCATTTTCTTTGATAAAATCTACCACCACATTTGGTAATGGTACATCAAATTCATCTATTCCATCTATACCTAACAATCTACATATTGTTCTTTCTACTGTCACAGTACTGTGAGCATCGATGAACACTTGTGCATCTGCAGCAATTTTTTTAGCTGAAGCACGTGCCTCATCTACTAAATTCCAGTCAAGGTTTAGTTTACTAGTCATCTTTTTTAATCCTCCTTAATATACTCGTCTAGTATTATTTCAGTAAATCTTTTGTCAATACCTATAAGTTTTGCTATATTTAAAGCATCTTTTGGAACTTCTTCTTTGCCAGCTTTTTCTAGCCTAAAGTCCATATATTCCTGTATAAGTCCCATAGAGTTACTGCTTAATTCTATCTTAGTTTTTAATTTATCAAAATCCACATTTTTTAACCCTACTACTTGATAATGGTTCATTCCCTCTCTCACAATTCCATCAAAGTGAGTTGTCATAAGAGAAATAGTAGGTCTGTCATTCAAATACTTAGCTAATGCTTCTACAAATTTTTGCCCCTCTTTTGGATTGGTTCCTCTTGCAAATTCATCAAATACTACAAAACCTACTCCTAAATCAAGGAACACATTTACCTCTTTTAGCTTCATTATCTCTGCACCAAAAGTACTTAAACCTTTTGAAATATCCTGCATATCATCTGATATAAAGAATACAAAATCTATCAGTGGGAATTTCGCTTCTTCAGCTATTACAAAAAATCCCATATGGAAAAGAAGAAGATTTTCTGTTATAGTTTTTAATGCAACACTCTTTCCTCCCATATTTGCTCCAGTTATTATAGTAACACCTGAACCTATTTTTATATCTATTGGAGTAAAAGGTCTGCTTTTAGCTTCTAGTACTTCTCTTACTTCTATGTTTACTAAACCTTTAACATCAATCTCATAATTTCTTGATATACTTGGTCTAATTCCACCATAAGTTTTTGCAAATCTGACTTTTGCCATTAAAAAATCTAGATTCCCAATTTTTTCTATATTCTCTAAAAAATCCTCTGCCTCATTGTACAAAATAGATGTCAATTTTTTCTTTACATCTAATTCTACCCTTTCTTCTTCTACTAAGATATTTAAACGTTGCTCTTTTAACTTAGTTATTTCATCAAAATTATTTGAAGCATAAATCTCTTTTTCTATATTTATTTTCTTTTCTCTTATCTCTTTTAATTCTTCTGAATAACTTTCATA
>JAUNAY010000123.1 GCA_030527385.1 Fusobacterium sp.
AACTTTTTTTATTTTTTTATATATTATTTTTTTACCATAACTTTTTTCTTTACAAACCCTTGATTTTATTAAGTTTACAACAAATAAAAAAAGCCATACCCAAATATATTTTTTTGAATATAGCTAAATTTATTTTGATATTTTAAATTTTTTTATTAAATTTTTCCATTGAATAAATAAAAGATGCAATATAAGTTGTTATCGGAGCTACAACAACTAATCCTATACTTCCTATTATTATTTTTATAATTTCAGAAACTACAAGTTTCATATTCAAAATTTGCATTATTGTAGTATCTCTTTCCAAAAACAAAATTAATAGTGTTAAAAACCCTCCCGAATAGGCTAAAAGTAGAGTTGTAGTCATAGTACCTATAACTGATCTTCCAACATTAAACCCAGATTTTATAAGATCTTTTCTATTTATTTCGGGATTGTGATATTTTAATTCTTGAATAGTAGCCGTCATATCCATAGCTATATCCATAGCTGCCCCACTTGCCCCTATCATTATCGCTGAATAAAAAATATTTAATATATTTATTCCCATAGCACTTGAAAAAACTAAACTTTGTGCTAGAGGTTGATTCATACCATCTATTTTAAAAGTGTCTCCAAATAAAAAAGTAAGTGTAGCTGTCACAAATAAACCAGACATTGTTCCTAAAAATGCACTTGTTCCTTTTTTAGTAAATCCAGCAACTAAAAATATAATTAGTGCTGACAATAAAATCAAAGTAAAAATTGTTATTATAAACACATTTTCACCCTTTTTTAATGCTGGAATTAGATACTCCCATATTATCACAACACTTCCCACAAATGATAATAAAGATTGAACTCCAACTTTTCGAGCATAAATAATTAACAATCCTACAAAAATCAGTGCAAGAACACCTATTTTTTCAATTCTTAAAAGAGATAAAACTTTTCCATCTAATTTTCCATCATTTTCTCTTACAGCTATTAAAACTTTATCATCTTTTTCATAAAATTCGTCATATTCCATACTTCCACTAAGAAGATTATTTACCTCTATTTTGCTATTTTTATATTTTCCAGTTAATATCTCAACACTTAGATGCTGACACCCTACCCTAGATATTCCCTGAACTATTGCATCACTATTATCAACTACTAGTATTCTTCCAATATTTTCCTTTTTAAAGAAAAACCCTTCCAGTTTTCCTTTAAAAACTAGAAGGGCTAGAAGAATTACCACTATTGTAATTCCTACTTTTTTCACTTTATTTCCCCCTATGGTTATTTAATTTCTTTTCCCATAGCTTTTCCAATTAATTTTGCTACATCTGTGTTGTCTTTAAATCCAGAAAACTCTTCTGCACCCTCTCCAACTGCTGCTAATGGAACTTGAACTGCTGTATGTGCATATGATGTCCACTCCATTCCAGATCTTTCTGAAATTATGTGAGCTGTAGCTATTGCTACTGGACTATATCCACCAAATTTTTCACTTGCTTTTTTATCCTTATCTTCTAAATCCATAGCTTTAGTAATTTTAGCTTTTTCCTCAGCAGTTAAATCTTTTAATCCCATATTTTCTGCTATATAGCTAAAGTATGCTTTTCTGTCTCCAGTATATGCTTTTTGAAGAACATCTTCTACTGATACTTTAACATTTTTTAATTCATCTAATTTTAAGAAATAGTTATCTCCAAATCCTAATCCCATACCTCCAGTTTCGTGGTCTGCTGCAACCACAATCAAAGTATCTTTTGGATTTTTCTTATAAAATTCATATGCTGATTTTATTGCATCATCAAAAGCAATAGTGTCATAAATTGTTCCCATTACATCATTTGCGTGTGAAGCGTGGTCTATTCTTCCACCTTCAACCATCATAAAGAATCCATCTTTATCTTGTTTTAAAAGTTCTATTCCTTTTTCAGTCATATATTTTAAACTTGGAACCTCTGCTTTTCTATCTATTTCATAAGGCATATGTGATGCTTCTATTGCAACAAATGCTTTCTCTCCACCTTTTGGTGCCCAATCTTTATAAGCTTTTATAGAATTTTCTGATACAAATGTTTTATATCCTTTATCAGCAAACTCTTTTACAAGATCTCTATCATCTTTTCTTTTACTTGAAAGTTCTCCACCTTTTTTTGTAAAGTGTCTAAATCCACCACCAGCAAAATAATCTACATCACTTTTTACATAATCTTCTGCTATTCCATTTTCGTCATCTCTATCTATGTTATGTGAGGCAAATACAGCTGGAGTTGCGTGTGTAATTCTTGTAGTTGTTACAAGTCCTGTTGCTTTTCCCTCTTCTTGTGCAAGTTCTAAAAGAGTTTTTAGATCTTTTCCTTTAGGATCTTTTGCTATATATCCATTATTTGTTTTATGTCCTGTTGCTAGTGCTGTTCCTGCTGCTGCTGAGTCTGTAATCAAAGTATCTGCTGAATAAGTAGTAGTTATAGCTGAAAATGGTAATGAGTTTAATAAAAGTTTTCCGTCCTCTTTCATAACACCTTTTTTATACTCTTCTGCTATCTGTCTTTGAGCTGCTCCCATTCCGTCTCCTATAAAATAGAAGATATACTTTGCTTCGGCAAAACTTGATGCTGCCATTAGTAACATTCCTGCTAATACAACTTGTTTTCTGTTTATCATACTTTCCTCCTTGAATAATCAAATTTTCCATTCTCAAGGTTAGGTTACTACCTCTATGTTAAGCTAATTTAACTTTTATGTAAACCATATGTAAAAAGCTCTCCTTCTGTATCAAGCAGAAAGAGAGCTTCTCTTAAAAAATATATTTTTCTCTTTTATAGCCAATATATTCTGGACTTTCGTCGCAAATACCAACCACTTTAAAATCTTTTTTTTCATAATAATTATTTAATTTTTCATTATGAATATTACAATCTAAACGAAGCGTTTTTTTGCTATTTTTTTTACATAATTTTTCACAATACTCTATAATTTTAGCTCCTATCCCTGATATTTGAGTATCTGTTGCAAAATTATGAATATAGTAAGCTGGAACATCATTTTCCCATCTTTCATCTTCTTCTAATAGAACAAATGTTCCCACTATTTTTTCTAAATTTTCTACAAGAAAAAGTTCTTTCTTTTCAACTTTAGATTTAAAATAATCAAAATTGTATAGCTTTAAATAATCTTCGTCCCATTGATTTATACTATTTTCTTTCATCCAAAGACATCTTTTTTCTATCACTTTCATAATAGCTAAAATATCTTTTTCATCTGCTAATCTAAAAATAAAATCTTTTTCCCACATCAATTTTACCTAACTTCTATAAAATGCTTTGTAAGCTCTGTAAGTTTCATAAACATCTAGTTTTGAAGCAACTTCAAAAGGTGAGTGCATTGCAAGTAGTGCTGGTCCAATATCAATTGTGTGGATACCTAATTCTGCAAGATACATTGCTACTGTACCTCCTCCACCTTCATCAACTTTTCCAAGCTCTCCTATTTGCCAAATAACTTTTGCATCATTTAATATTTTTCTAATTTTTCCTACATATTCTGCATCTGCATCGTTAGTACTGCTTTTTCCTCTAGCTCCAGTATATTTTGTTACTACAACTCCATATCCTATTTTAGCAGCATTTTGTGCATCGTGAACACTTCTAAATATTGGATCTATTCCAGCATTTACGTCAGAAGACATAGCATTTGAATTCCATAATGTTCTTCTTAACATCATTTCATTATAATTACCTTTTACTTTTTCTAAAAGATCTCCAGTTATATAGTTTATATAATCTGATTTTAATCCTGTTGATCCAGCTGATCCTATTTCCTCTTTATCAGCTAAGAAGCATACAGCTGTTCTTTTTGGAGTTTCTTCTAAATCAAGAATAGCCATCATTGAAGTATATCCACAAATTCTGTCATCTTGTCCATAAGAACCAATCATAGATTTGTCAAATCCTAAATCTCTTGCTTTTCCTGCTGGTACTAATTCAAGTTCTGCCGAGATAAAATCCTCTTCAACCATTCCATAATCTCTGTTTAAGATTTCAAGAACTGCATATTTTATCTTTTCTTTTATATCTTTATCCTCAATAGTTGATGGAATGCTTCCTACAAGTATTTGA
>JAUNAY010000124.1 GCA_030527385.1 Fusobacterium sp.
ATTAAATTTTAATGAAAATTATTTGGGAGAAAATATAGGATATAAGATAATATATGCACCTCAATTAACAGTAAAAAAAGAAAATAGAAAAGGAAACTGGAAAAATATTGGTGGGACTTCTACTGATGAAATAGAAAAAAATTATTTTACTGCATATATTAATCACGGAAAAAATCCAAAAAATTCTGGTTTTGCTTACTTGATTTTACCTATGTATTCAAAAGAGGAAGTTGATAATTATGATGTTTCAAGATTTGAAATAGCAAAATTAGATGAAAAAGCTCATATGGTAAAAGATAAAAAAGCTGGAGTAACAGGAATAAACTTTTGGAGAGATATTCCAACAAAAGTAGAAGGAATAAAAGCATACTCAACACTTTCTGTTTTAAAGAAAGAATCAGAAGATTGTTTAGAAATTTGGGTAAGTGATCCAACACAACTTGCAAATTATAGATCAGTTTTTGAAATTGATGGAAAATATGAAGTTATGGAATCATCGGCAAAAGATTTAGTTGTAGAAACTTTAGATGAAAAAGTAAAAATTAAGATTAATTTAAAAAATAATGGTGCTTCAGAATATATTAAATTAAAAAGAATCAAATAGTGTTTAAATAAAAAAATCTCTCTTGAGAAATCAGGAGAGATTTTTTATAATTATTTTTGTGCAAATTCTAAAAGTTCTTCAGTTGAAACAAGTCCAACAGATTTTTCAACAGGAGTTCCGTTTTTAAATAGTAGAAGAGTAGGAATACTCATAACTCTAAATTTAGCAGCTAATTCTTCTTCTTCATCGATATTAATTTTCGCTATTTTAACTTTAGAATCTAATTGAGCATCTGCTTCTTCAAGTCTAGGAGCTAAAGCCTTACAAGGTCCACACCAAGCTGCCCAAAAGTCCACTACCACAGGTACATCTGATTTTAAAACTTCATTTTCAAAATTTTCTTTAGTTATATGTAAAATTGCCATTTCAAAGCCTCCTTAAATAAGTTATTTCTATTTTCTTGAGTCTATTATATAACATTTTTCTTTTTTTGTCTGTAACTAAATCACATAGGTAAAATTAAAGAGAGAAATTTTTTTTCTTACTTTATACTTCTATTTTTATGTGATATAATTTAAAATAAATGTAGTAAATTAAGAGGTGGTAAAAAATAAAATTACTTAAATTATAAGATTAGAAAAAAATAAATTATAGGAGATTGAGATATGAAAGAGATAATTTTTTTAATTTTAGGATATGTTATGGGAGCATTGCCAAATGGTGTTTGGTTGGGAAAATATTGTAAAAATATTGACATAAGAGAATATGGAAGTAAAAACTCAGGAGCTACAAATGCTTATAGAGTACTTGGAGCAAAATATGGGATAATGGTTTTAGTTTTAGATGCCTTAAAAGGATTTTTGCCACCATTTTTAGCTAGTAAATTTGGAGTTTCTGGAAATATTCTTTTAGCAATAGGAGTTTTAGCCATAGTTGGACACTCACTTTCATTCTTTTTAAATTTTAAAGGTGGAAAGGGAGTGGCTACAAGTTTAGGAGTATTTTTATTCTTGATTCCAAATGTAACTTTAGCTTTGCTGATTATATTTATATTAGTAGTATACTTTACAAGATATATATCTCTTGGATCTATAATAGCAGCAGCAGCATTGCCTGTTTTAACAGCTTTTAGTCCTATTAAAAATGGTGTAGAAAGAGCTCCTTTAATTGTAATGACACTCTTAATAGGAGTATTTGTTATATGGAGACATAGAACAAATATTACTAGATTGATAAATGGGACAGAAAATAAATTTAAGCTAAAATAAGGAGAGGATATTTGAATGGAAAAAGTAGTTATCATCGGTGCAGGAAGTTGGGGGACAGCGTTGGGGCTTGTTTTAGCAAAAAAAGGTCATAATGTAACTCTATGGGAATTTAATAAAGAGAGAGCAGAAGAAATTCAAAGAGAAAAAGAAAATAAAAAATTTTTGCCAGGAGTGAAGTTTCCAGATAATTTAAAAATTACAAGTGATAGAGAAAATTTATTAGATGGAGTGAAATATGTTGTGTTTTCTGTGCCATCTCAAGTTTTAAGAGGTGTAATAGGAAGCTTTTCAAATGATATTACAGAGGATATGCTTTTAGTAAATACAGCTAAAGGGATAGAAGTATCAACAGGAATGCGGCTTTCTGAAGTAATGAAAGATGAAATAAAAGGGAAATTTCATAAAAATATAGTTGTTTTATCTGGACCTACTCACGCAGAGGAAGTAGCAATAGGAATACCAACAACTATTGTAGCAGCAGGAATAAAAGAGAATGCGGCTAAAATTCAAGAACTATTTAATAGTAAAAATTTTAGAGTATATCTAAATGAGGATATAGTAGGGGTTGAAATAGGAGGAGCTGTTAAGAATTGTTTGGCAATAGGAGCTGGAATTGCTGATGGAATGGGATTTGGTGACAATACAAAAGCAGCTCTTATAACTAGAGGAATAGCAGAGATGACAAGATTTGGAAAAGCTTGTGGGGCAAAAGAGATAACTTTTTCTGGGTTGAGTGGAATAGGAGATTTAATAGTTACTTGTGCAAGTAAGCACAGTAGAAATAGACACGTTGGAGAATGCTTAGGAAAAGGACAAAAACTTAAACAAATATTAGAGGAGATGACAATGGTAGCCGAAGGAGTTCCAACAGTAAAGGCTGTGTATGAACAAACTAAGGCTAAGAATATATCAATGCCAATATTAGAAGCAACTTATAATATTCTTTATAAAGATGCTGATGCAGCAAGTATGGTAGCTGAACTTATGGAAAGAACTTTAAAAGAAGAATTTTATTAATATTTAAGTAAGTGTGGGGATAGGAAATGGCAGATAAAGATCTTATAACCTTATATTTAAAGGATATAAAAAAACATAGAATATTAACTAAAGAGGAAGAGTTTGATCTTTTGGTAAAGGCTAAAAATGGAGATTTAGAAGCGAAGAATGAACTTATAACTTCAAATTTAAAATTGGTAGTTAATATAGCTAAAAGCTATGTAAATAAAGGTATGAGTTTTATTGATTTAATAAGTGAGGGAAATATGGGGCTTATCTATGCAATTGATAAGTTTGATTTAAAAAAGGGATTTAGATTTTCAACTTATGCAGTTTGGTGGATAAGACAAGCTATTATGAAAGCTATTATTGTAAAGGGAAGAGAAATAAGAATTCCATCTTATAAATATGATTTATTAAATAAGATAAATAGATACATAATGGATAAACTTCAAAATGGTGGAAATTATCCATCAGTGGAAAAAATAGCTGAAGATCTTCAATTAGAGCCAGAAAAAGTTGAAAATATAATAAGAGATTTTCAAGATCCGATGTCTTTGAGTATGGCAATAGGTGAGGATATATCTTTAGAGGATACAATAGCTCAAGAGCAAGAAATATCTATGGAAGATGAAATTTTTCGTGAAATGGGTATGAAACACGTAAGAGAATTGGTTGAACAACTAGATGAAAGAGAAAAATCAATTTTAAAACAGAGATATGGACTAGATGGCTCTGATATTTATACTCTTGAAGAGATAGGAAAGAAATTAAATATAACACGTGAAAGAGTTCGTCAGATAGAAAAAAGAACATTAGAAAAGCTAAAATTCAAATATACTAAAGACTTAAAAGATGGCTTTTTTAATTAAGGTTAGATAGGGAGGAAAAAAGTTGATTGTAAGGGTAAAAAGACAAGAGTTTTTAAAAAAATTAAAAATAGTAGAAAAAGTTATCAGTGAAAATAAAATTAAACCGATAATTTCGTGTACATATTTAGAAACAAAGGAAAATAAATTATTTTTTTGTTGGACTAACTTAGAAACTACTATCACTACTGAAATGGAAGTAGAAGAGGTAATAGTAGCTGGAAAAATAGTTTTCCAACATCAACTAGTAGATGAATATTTAAGAGAGATAAGAGACGAGGAGATCACTCTTAGTGTTAGAGATAACAATCTTTATATTGAAAGTTCAGATTCAGCTTCAGAATTTTCTTTAATGAATCCAGAAGATTTTCCAAATATTATTGAGAATGTTGAATCAGTA
>JAUNAY010000004.1 GCA_030527385.1 Fusobacterium sp.
TTATAGGTTTCATCAATAATCCCATACCTCTTACTATTCCTGCTTCTTCTGCTATTTTCATAAGCCCCAACCACAAAGACATAACTCCGATTAGTCCCAAAGATAACTCTACTGCTGTTTCTGCCCATTCAATAGCTGCTGTTGATACTGCTTCAATATTTCCAGTAACTATCCCTACTAAGATTCCAATAACTATCATTCCACACCAAATATAATTTATCATTTTGACCCCCTTGAAATAAAGTATTTTCTAATTTATTATATACTCTATACTTTAATAAAACGTAAATAGTTTTTTTATATATACTTAATACATCTTTAATATATAAAAAAATTTCCATTTATTTTTTTTATATAGTATAGAAATACAATCAATAATTTAATAAAATAAAAAAATCACAGTCTGAAATCCAAACTGTGATAAAAATCTATATATAAAAATAAATCTATTATTCAACTCACAGATAGCACTCCATTGAAACTTCAACGACAGTAATATAGATATTTTCCACATTACCAACAAAAAGATCTAGCTCTCTTTTCATTTCGGCAAAATTCCCTTTCAAAATAGCTCACTGTTTGCTAAACTCCTTATTTTTACTGATGTTTTTTGCTCCTCTATCAATATATATTTTGATATTTAATTTGCTTATTTTAATTTCTCTTGTATCTTTTTACTTGGAATAAACTTTATTGTTTTCTTTGGATATATTTCCATTCTTTCTCTAGTTGCTGGGTTGCTTATAACTCTTGGCTTTCTTTCTAAAATTGTAAAACTTCCAACATTAAGGAATTTTACTGTTTCTCCCTTTTCTAATAATTCTGTTACTGTTTCTAATAATATTTCTACATCTTTAACAGCATCTTGCTTGTATAGTTTTGTTTCTGATAATTGAGAATATAAATTTATAAAATTTTTTTTATCCATTATTCATCTACCTCTACTTCATTTCCTGCGACTTCGTGATTTACAATTGCTAAAAGTTCTTTTCCAGCTTTAAATTTTAACTTAGTTCCAGCTGGGATTTTTGTAAGTTTTTTTGTTCTTAACTCAACAATATCTCTCTCTTTAACATCTTTTATTACAAAACTTCCCCAACCTTTTATCTTAACTTTTTTCTCCTCATCTAATGCTGTAAACATTGTTTTCCAAAATAAATCTACCTTTTCTTTTGCTTCTTTAGTTGAAGATAGTCCTCTTTTTTCCATATAAAACTTTAAAAACTCTTTTTCTCCCATATTTGTTCTCCCTCACTTAGAATTATTAGTTTATCAATCTATCATTTGTTAAAATTATGTTTCTCTCTCGTTCTATTATTTTATTTGATAGTTTATTTTAACTTTTTAAACCTATTCTGTCAATAAAAAATATATTTTATCTTCATCTACTAACGAAAATTTTATTTTTTATTTTAATTTTATAAATTATCTAAATACTCTTTTAAGTTGTCAATATTATCTTCTATCTCCTCTTTTAAAAGCTCTGCAAATTTTTCTCCGTGTGGAGTTGTCTCTGCATCTTTACTGCTAATTAACTCCACTTTTAACTCTTCAGTTTGATTATTTAGAGGAAAAATATATATTTTTTCCTCTTTTGTAACTCTTTTATTATACTCTAAAACTTTATTTAATATCATTGTTGGACAAGCAACTGCTGCTAAATTTAGCGAACATAAAGCTATCTGTGTATCATAGTCACCAGTATAATATAGATTATTTAATTTAACCCCACTCTTTTCTGTATAATGATTTACTAGCTCATTTAATGTGCTTCCTTCAAAGTTTCCAACAAATGGAATATCTTTTAGTTGTGAAAAATTAAGCCCTTTTCTCATCTCTCTTATAACCTCTTCATCTAAAGAAAAATATTGTTCAACCATCTTTGATGAAAGTAATATATGTAACTTATCATTCCCTAAAAGCATTGTTTTAAACTGTGGATTTGTGTGGGCATTTACTCCAACAAACATATCTATATTTCCTTTTAATAGCATCTGTTCTAACTCTCTTGTTTCGTGTCTAACAAATGATAAAATTACATTTGGATATAGTTTATGGTATATGGGCAGTAATCTTGGTAAAAGAATATTTATTCTTGTAGCATTTATCCCTATTACAAGTTTTTCTGTCTTGGTTTCTCTTACATTTTCAAGTTGCATCTTAAGTTTTTCTTCTAAAGTTTCCATCTCTCTAGCAACTTTTAACATAACTTTTCCCTCTTGAGTCAAAGATAATCTAGGTCTTCTTTTAAAAAGAATAACACCATATTCATCTTCTAAACGCTTTATATGATCACTCACACACTGTTGAGTTACAAAAGAACGAGCTGCTGCTCTACTTATATTCATCTCTTCTGCCACAATTAAAAACATTTTTAAACTTGGTGTCACTCCATATACCCCCTATATTATATTTTTTCTAATAATATATCATAAAGCTCCTATTTATACAAGTTTCTACTTGTAATACAGTGTATAAAAAACTGTTTTACTTTTTTACATTATTCTAATATAATACATATATACAGAAGAAAGAAAAAAATAATAACATAACTTTCTACTTAAAAACTTTTTTCAGTACATAATTTGTTTAAATGTTTAAATTTGATATATTCTTGAAGGAGTATGAGGAGTATTATGAGAAACAAAATTGTTGATGAAAGTAATCTTAACATAATTAAAGATATTACTGAAAAAATGATAAAAGATGAAGATAGTTTTAAAATTGATGAAAATTTAAAAAATTCAGATTTAACTAATTTAGATATTATCGAAAAATTTTGTGATAGTAAGTTAGTTAAATAATAACTAAGCCTCAAAAACGTTTTAATTTCATATAAAGGAAAGCCTGTGTCCCTAAACGCAGGTTTTTTCTTTATTTCTTGACAAATTTAATCTAAATATTTTATAATATTTTTGGATTATATTTTAGCTTCAAACATCTGTGGAATAAAAAATTTCATAGATGTTTTTTTCATTAACCTATTTAAAGGAGGAAAAAAATGGATAATTTTTCAAATGAAAAAATTGCTATGAAGGTTTCTGGTGTTTCTATTTTTTGGAATGTGATTTTATCGTTTTTTAAACTTTTTGCTGGTATTTTTGCTCATTCAGGAGCTATGATTTCAGATGCTATTCACTCTGCTTCTGATGTTTTAAGCACTTTTATTGTAATCGTAGGAGTAAAAATAGCTAATAGAGAATCTGATGATTCGCACCCCTATGGACACGAAAGAATGGAGTGTGTAGCAGCTATTATACTGGCTGTTATCCTATTTATTACAGGGCTTGGAATTGGTTATAAGGGAATTTTAATTATTATGGAGGGAGATTATAGTCATCTTACTGTGCCTGGAGTTCTTGCTCTTATAGCAGCTATTGTTTCAATAGCTATAAAAGAAGGTATGTTTTGGTATACAAGAGCCGCTGCTAAAAAGATTGATTCTGGAGCTTTAATGGCTGATGCTTGGCATCATCGTTCTGATGCACTATCTTCTGTTGGAAGTTTTGCTGGTATTCTAGGTGCAAGAATGGGATATCCTATCCTTGATCCTATTGCTAGTGTTATCATTTGTGGATTTATCTTAAAAGCAGCTTTTGAAATTTTTATGGATTCAATAAATAAAATGACTGATGCTTCTTGTGATGATGAAGTTATAGCTAAAATTAAAAATTTAATTCTAGCTCAAAGTGGTGTTATAAAAATAGATCAACTTAAAACAAGACTATTTGGTGATAAAATATATGTCGATGTTGAAATACAAGTAAATGGTGATATTTTATTGAGAGAAGCACACGATATTGCTCACAATGTTCACGATGCAATAGAGCACAACATACCTAAAGTTAAACATTGTATGGTTCACGTAAATCCTGAAGAAAAATAAAAAAATGGGAAACTCTCTATTGAGTTTCCCATAATTTTTTTTTAGCATTTTCAGAAAACTTAAATCTTATATCTTTTTTAGGATAGATTATTTTATGTTCCTTTGTCAGTGGATCTGCAATTTTTCTAGGTTTTTTATCTAAAACTTCAAATGTTCCAACATTCATAAACTTTACCTTATTTTTACTTTTAACAGCTTCTGATATGATTCCTAAAAAACACTCTATCTCTTTTATAGCTTCATTTACTGAAATTTTTTTTGACATTTTCCCACAAAAATTTTTTTGATATAACTTTCCAAACTCTCTTTTATTCATAAATCTCCCTCTTTTTTAATTTTCATTTATTGAATCTCTAAATTTTAGTCCTGTTTTAAATTTTAACTTTTTCTTTGGTTTAGTGTAGGATACTCCACCTTTAGGAGATACAACTTTTCTTGATGCTACATCTTTTATCTCAAATGCTCCCCAATCTTTAAATTTTATCTCTTTTTCAGTTTCTAAAGCTTCAAAAAAACTGTCCCAAAATATATCCATTCTCTTTTTAGCTTCAGCTAAACTTTTAAGTCCTCTTTTTTCTTTATAGAGTTTTAAAAATTCCATCTCTTTCATAATATTTGTATAACCACCTTTCTACTTTTCTTAAATACATTGTTCTAAAAGAATTGACATTTTCTTTTTTTATTTTTGCTTTTTTCTTTCCTTTACATTATAATATAAATAAATTCAATATTTTTTTACTTAAGGAGGGCTTTTTAGTGTCTTTTAATTTATTAATTATTTTAGTTATTATCACTTTAATTATAAGTTTATTTTTTTATTTTGCTCTTACAAAAGCTACAATAAAACTTTATATAAAAAACAGAGGTTTAATATTAGCACCCGAGTTTTTACTTCATTGGTTTGATAAAAACCCTCTTAGAAATATAAAACTATTTTATCTTGGTTTTGATATTTTATGCACTGCTCTAACTTTATTTTTAATATTCACTCTTTATTTTGGATAGAATGGAGAATAAAATGGAAATTTCCCTACTAAATATAAAAGAACACGTAAAAAAATATGCTGGAGCTATATCAAGCCTTATAAATGTTGATGTTGGTGTTGTTGATAAAAATATGGTAAGAGTTACTGGAACTGGATTATATAAAAATATAGAGGGTGTCTCAGCTCTTGGAAGTGTATATAAAAATACTCTTTTAACTGGCAAGACTAACATTATCGAAAATCCACGTTATCACACTTTATGTAGTGAATGTTTAGACAAAAACAGATGTTGTGAAAAACTCGAGATAGCTACTCCTATCTATTGTAAAGATGAAATAGTAGGAGTTATTGGACTTGTTTGCTTCAGTGATGAACAAAAACAAAAAATTCTCAATGATATTG
This sequence comes from Fusobacterium sp., assembly GCA_030527385.1. Classification (GTDB taxonomy): domain Bacteria; phylum Fusobacteriota; class Fusobacteriia; order Fusobacteriales; family Fusobacteriaceae; genus Fusobacterium_A. The sequence continues at coordinate 5,275 of JAUNAY010000004.1, forward strand.
ATGCCTATCTTAATTTGACTAAACAGATTGCTGAATTTATTGGAATAAAATTTTATGAATATCAAGAGGACTTGATGCAAAAAGATAGAGAATCAACTCTAAATACTATTATTGACAATATGAGTAAGGGAGTTTTGATTTGTGATTGCCACAATAAAATTACCAAAATAAATAGTATTGCCTCAAATAAACTCAAGATAAACTCAAATATTTTAGGACAACCTATGGAACTTATCAGTCAAAATGACACTTTGATGAATGAAGAAATTTTTACATTAAAAATTAATAACAATGAGTATAATGTTGTTGGAAAAATCATTCCCTTAAAATCCTTTAATAAATTAAATAGTAATGCTTTTATATTTGAAGATGTAAAAAAAATCAGTAAAAATATTGTTGAATTTACTGGTAATAACAATATTATAACCCTTGATAGTATAATTGGTTGCTCTTTTGCTACTAAAACTCTAAAAGAGGATATAAAAAAAATAGCTGTTACAAATTCAACTGTATTGATTACTGGAGAAAGTGGTACAGGAAAAGAGTTAGTAGCTCGTTCACTACACTCTCAAGGTGATAGAAGAGACAAACCTTTTGTTGTGATAAATTGCTCTGCTATTCCAGATACTCTATTGGAAAGTGAACTTTTTGGATATGTTAAAGGAGCTTTTACTGGAGCTAACCAAAATGGACGTATGGGAAAATTTGAACTTGCAAATAGTGGGGTTATATTCCTTGATGAGATTGGAGATATGCCACTATACTTACAAGCAAAAATTTTAAGAGTTATCCAAGAGAAAAAAATAGAAAGAATTGGATCTAATAAAAGTATAGATTTAGATATTAAAATAATAGCTGCCACAAATGTAAATCTTGAAAAGAAAATCTTAGAACAAAAATTTAGACGTGATCTCTATTATAGATTAAATGTAATTCCTATAAAACTTTTGCCACTAAGAGAGAGAAAAGAGGACATTATCCCAATAGTTAATAATCTTATTAAAAAATATAATGTTCTATCTTCTAAATATGTTCACTCTTTTGATGAAAATGTAAAAAATGCTCTTTTGAACTATGATTGGCCTGGAAATGTAAGAGAACTTGAAAATGTTATCGAACTTATGATAAATATGTGTGAAAATACTGATATTTTAACTGCTGATTTGCTACCAGAAAATATATTAAATAAAACTTCTAATTCAAAAATTACAGCTAAAAATATAGATTTGGTTATCAATAACTATGAGCTTGAAGATTTTGAAAAAATTGAAAAAGAGTATATTGAGAAAGCTCTAATAAAATATGGAGAAGATACCGAGGGAAAAAAATTGATAGCTAAAAAAATGAATATCGGACTTACTACTTTATATAGAAAGATGAATAAATTTAAAATTAAAACTACATCAAGAGAAACTTATTTGTAATAAAAATGCCCACCTCTATCTTCAGAGGTGGGTAAATTTTTTAATTTTTTTCTAATCCTGTTAATGCTATTCCTAAAGGTGTTACAAGAAGTGGTTTGTATGTTTTTATAACTTTTTTCTTTAACTCTTTTTGAAAAACTTCTTCAAACTCACTAAAAGTACAAGCTCCTCCAACAACATAAACCTCATTTACATCATAATTTTCAAGAAATCTTTTCACTATTGTAGCCATCTTTTCAACTACTGGTCTAACTATTTGAAAAACCTCTTTCTCTTTACTTTTATCTTTTTTTATCTTTTCAGCTTCATCGAAAGAAACTCCATAATTTCCTGCTATTACAAGTGACATATGTGTTCCACCTGTTGGTTCATCTGCTGTAAATATAACCTTTCCATCTTTTAATATGCTTATTCCAGTTGTTCCTCCACCCACATCAACTACTGCTCCATCTTTTATTTTTAAAACTTGTGCTGCTGCCGATGGTTCATCTACAACCTTAACAACATCAATATCTGCTGACTCTATAACATTGACTATTGCTTTCACACTTCCAGATTCAACCCCTGGTGGTATAGCTGTAAATCCTTTAGTTATTTCTATTCCTAGTTGTTCCTCTAGTTTTTCTTTCATTCCTCTTACTATATCAATAGCTCCTCTAAAATCAACTACAATTCCATCTTTTACTACTGATGATTGATAAGTTGCTCCAGCTATAGGATTTCCTTTTTTATCCACTATACTCATTACTATATTTGCAGTTCCTAAATCAACTCCCACATAGTATTCATCTTTATCAAAATTCAAAACTGGTTTTTCTATTGTTTCATCAAATTTTTTTATATATTCATTTACTTTTTTTAAGTCCATTCTCTTGCTCCCCCTAATTATAAATGAAAATTACTTAAAAAATCTTCATTTGGTGAATTTATATTTGTTCCCATTATAAGCTCTTTAATCTTTAAACTTTTTACTTTAAGAACTATATTTTTTACTGCTGAAGTGTCTCCCTCAAATAAAACTACACCCTTATTACACATTCCAACCCCAATCTTTATAGTTAAAATTTCTACTGGGCTTTCATCTTCTATAAAATCTGCTATTTTTATAGCTTGAATAGTATTAGAAAATTCCAACATTCCTAAACTTCTTACTTTTTCAGAAAATTTTATAGTTTTATTTAATTTTTTTATTAAATCTTCATTTACTCCACTTACAAGTTCTTCACTTATATATTTATACTCATCTTGCTCTTTTAAAGTGACAATATATTTTCTTAAACTTTCAATCTCCCCTTGATTTCCACTACATATTATCATATATCTACCTGGGCAAAGAAGCTTAGAGATCTCTACACTCACATTAAAATTTTTAGTTATCTCATCAAAAACTAAAAATCCTGTACTTATATTTTTAAATTCCAATAAAATTAGTGATTTTCTCATCTTCTCCTCCCTTCGAAATATCAACATATATTATTATAAAAAATTTTTTTAAAATCATATATATTGGTATTTTTTAATATAGGTGACTTAAAAAAGTCACCTATACCAAAATTAAAATACTTTTATTTTATAGACAAAGCTCCAACTAAAACACATCTTCTATTTCTTGCAAAACTTCTTGCAGAAGTTAATCCCTCTCCAGTAGGTCCTGCTATTGTAAATGTAGTGTGTCCCTCTCCTCCTACACCTATTCCTGCATATGAAGGTCCATTTTTAACTAAGATTGTTGTTTCCATCTCTCTTGCATATTTACTTAAAATATCTATATTTTTAGAGTGAATCATTGCTGTATGTCTCAATCCGTGTTCTAACTCTTTAGAAACTTCTATTCCTTCAAGAGCATTTTTTACTCTAACTACTGGTAAAACTGGCATTAATAATTCTTTTTGTGCAAATGGGTGATTTTTATCAGTTTCAGCTATAATAACTTTTATTTCGTCTCCCACTTGAATTCCTAAGTCTTTTAATATAACTTTTGCATCTCTTCCTACATATGATCTATTAGGAGATCCATTTTTTAATACCATTCCTACAAGTTTTTCTATAAGTACTGGATCTTTTAATAGGTAAGCTCCATTTTTTTGCATTTCAAATATTAGATAATCAGCTATTGAATCAACAGCTACTACCTCTTTTTCTGCTATACAAGGTAAGTTGTTATCAAAACTACAACCTGCTACTATATCTCTTGCTGCCTTTTCAATATCTGCTGTTTCATCAACTAATACTGGTGGATTTCCTGCTCCTGCTCCAATTGCTTTTTTACCACTAGACATTACACTTTTTACAACTCCAGGTCCTCCTGTTGCAACTAACATTTTTATATCTGGATTTTGCATCATTTTATTTGTATTTTCAATACTTGGCTCATCTATTGTAACTACAAGATTTTCTGGTCCTCCAGCTTTTCTTACAGCTTCATTTATAAGTTCAACAGTTTTTATTGAAGTTCTTTTTGCTCCTGGGTGTGGTGCAAAAACAATAGCGTTTCCTGCTGCGATCATTCCTATTGAGTTACAAATAATAGTTTCACTTGGGTTTGTAGATGGAGTTATAGCTCCTATTACACCATATGGAGAAAGTTCCATCACAGTAAGTCCGTCATCTCCACTGTAAGCAAAAGCTTTTAAATCTTCTACTCCAGGTGTTTTAGCTATTGTAACTTCGTGTTTTAATTTTTTATCAGCTACTCTTCCCATTCCAGTTTCACTTACACCAAGTTCAGCTAGTTCTAAAGTATAATCTTTTAAAGTTTCTCTAATTGAGTTAACTATTCTTTCTCTTAATTCAAGTCTTGAGGCAAAAAGAGTTGCTTGAGCTTTTTTAGCTGCTGCAACAGCTTCGTCCATAGAGTGGAACACTCCATTTTTAACTTCACAACAACTACAAGTTTCCTCTTTATTTTCAACTTTTTTTAATTCTTTCATCAACATAGCAACTATGGCTTCCATATTATTAGTATCTAAATTCATCTTTTTTCCTCCTGCTATTTGGCTTCAAAAGCTTCTACACAAGCTTTTGCAACTGCCATATCCTCTTCAACTGTTCCTCCGCTAACTCCCACGGCTCCAACTATCTCCTGATCTCTCTTTAATAAAAATCCTCCCCCAAATACTATATATTTAGGATCTGAATCCAATCCATAAAGAGCTCCTCCTGGCTGAACCAAATCAGTCAAAAGCGATGTATCAAGTTTTAAAGCCACTGCTGTATAAGCTTTTTTCAAAGCTATCTCTACACTTGCAAGAAGAGCATTATCCATTTTTTCCTCTAATATTAAGTTTCCCTCATTATTTACAACAGTTAATACAAAATCTAAATTTAACTCTTTAGCTTTTTTTTCTCCAGCTAAAACTATTCTTTTAGCCTCTTCCAAAGTTAATTTTTTATTTTTCTCTTCATTATTGATTTTGTCCATTAAAGTTTTAGAAATATATTTCACAGCTACTTCATCTTCTACAACTCTTGCTAACACAAAAAGTATATCAGAAACTCTATTTACATACTTTAAAACCTCTGGCTCAACTTTTTCCTGCTCATTCAGAGCAATTATTCTTCTTTCACTTCTTCTTACAACAGTTCTAGCTACGTGCAACACTGCTGACTGAATGTCCTCTCCTGGAATAAGAAATTTATATAGTGGAAGAAGTTGTTTTGAATAACTATCTATATATTTTTCTAGGACTTCTATATCTGAAGCCTCTATTTTTTCTTTTAGTTTTTTTACTCCATTACTGTCACTTGCTAAATAGGCTGCAACTACTAAAAATTTTTCTTGTATCATATACAAAATTTTCTTTACCTCTTTATTTTCTACAAAGGCTCTTGCTACTCCTATAAAAGCTGCTGACTCATCTATACTGCCATAGGCATCTACTTTTAAACTGCTTTTTGACACTCTGCTTCCACCAAAAAGTCCAGTTTCTCCAGTATCTCCCTTTCTAGTATATACTTTCATTAAATTGGTATAGACTTCTTTCAACCTCTATCACCACCTAGCTTTGCTCAATAGTATCTATTATTGCAACAATAGCAGAATCAATTGGAACTTTTCTATCTTCTCCAAAAGCATACATAGATACACTTCCCTCAGTTACTAAAACTTGATCTCCTATTCCTGCTCCAACACTGTCTATACTGACTAACTCTTTTCCTAAGATATTTCCATTCATATCTATTGGAGCAACAATTAGAATTTTTTTTCCATTTAATCCCTCATCTTTTGTCGTAGATACTATTTTTCCAACTACTTTTGCTAAAAACATATAACCAACTCCTGATTATTCAGTTATTTCAAAAACAATACCATTGTTTTCTGCTTTTTCCTTTGCTAATGTTGTAACAATACTATTCTTTGATATTATAATTCTCTTATTATGAAAATCAAAAATATCATCAGCAGTGATTATCTTCTTTTCTTTTAAAGAATATACATCTTTAAATCTATTTTTTATAATATAGTCAGATAACTCATTGCTCTTTACAAAGATTATTCCATAACTCTTTAATTTTTCTATGTTAAAGTTAATTTGGTTCCCATAAGCTGTTTTATTATCTGCTATACACGAATCATACACTGCAATTATCTCTTTCTCAGCTAGTAATGCTTTTGAAATAAGATAAGTTGTTGCATTATCTCTAATTCCAACAGCAATTTTTGCACAGCTGTTTTTTGTTAATAATGGAAGAATTATCAGATCATTATCTTGTAAAAACTTACCACTATTTTCAATGGTAAAATCAGATATAACTTTGAAATCTGAAAATCTTTCCTCTCCTACAACTGATTTTCCTGCTTCTGAGAAAACAACTTCCAAATTATAATCTTTAGAAATTTTCTTTAACTCTAGCATAATCTGTTCTAGGTTTCCAGTCCCCCCATTGATTATAACCAAACCTCTATTTTTTTCTTTTTTAGTAGGTGCTTCTTGCTCTTTTAATCTTCTTAAAACCTCTTGAACAATATAGTCCACCATTTTTTCAAAGTCCATCTTTCACCCCTAACAGGGTTTTTTATATAGAAAGGAGTTTTAAAAACTCCTTTCTTAACTAATCCCTTATTATTTTTACAAAATCATTATTTTTTAGTCCAGCAGCATTAGCTTCGTCCATATCTAAATGAATCTCCTTAGCCATATTACTACCTACTCTCATCAATACATTATAGAAAAGTGTTTTTCTCTCTCCATAAGTTTCTACTTTTACTAACTCACCATCTTTATAGCCTCTGATGTCAGCTATAAATTTAGGCATATGAATATGTCTACCTGCTACAATAACTCCTCTTTCTTTTATAATTTCACCTTTAGGACCAATTATTTTTATTCCAGGAGTTCCTTCTAATTTTCCTGATTCTCTAACTGGAGGTTTTACTCCTAATTTAAAACTGTCACTTATTGAAATTTCTATTTGTGTTTCTTTTCTTACTGGACCAAGAACTCTTACACCTTCAAACTTACCTTTAGGACCAACTATTGTAACTTTTTCTTCTGCAGCATATTGTCCTGGTTGTTTCATATCTTTCATTCTTGTTAAAGTATGTCCAGCACCAAATAATATTTCAAGATCATCTTGAGAAAGATGTATATGTCTATTAGATACTCCAACGACCACATCATCAGAAACTACCTCTTGTAGCACCTCTCTCAAGATATTTTCCATAGATTTCATCTTATCTCACGACTATTTTGCTAATTTTGGTAATAATTTTTCTGTATCAGCGTGTGGTCTAGGAATTACGTGGATTGATTTTACTTCTCCAACTCTTTCTGCTGCTGCTGCTCCAGCATCTACTGCTGCTTTAACTGCTCCAACGTCTCCTCTTACCATTACTGTAACTAATCCTGATCCTATTTTTTCATATCCAACTAGTTCTACGTTAGCTGATTTAGTCATAGCGTCTGCTGCTTCAATTGCTCCTACAAGTCCTTTAGTTTCTATTAATCCTAATGCGTTTCCCATTTTTATTCCTCCTCAATTTTTTTATTTTTTGTTTTTCTTGTTCTAGTTCTCTTTATTTTTTTTTTACTTGTTCTGTCTCTTCTGTTTTTATTTCTTCTACTTTTTCAACTGGTTCTGGTGCTTTTTCTTCTGTTAAAACTGGCTCCTCTTCTGGCACAAGTTCTTCAACTTCTACCATTCTAGCAACCTCTTCAGATGGTCTTGCAATAACTAATTTGCTCACAACAGTTGTCAATCTTTCTGCTGCCATAACTGCTGCATCTAGTGCTGCAGTAACTGCTGAAACCTCTCCTTCTATCTTAACAGTTACCATTCCCCCACCTTTTGTAAGTTCGTAATCTATTACTCTTACATTTGCAGCTTTAACTGCTGTATCGGCAGCTTCAATAGCACCAACTAGTCCTACTACTTCTATCAATCCAAGTGAACTTATCATCATCTTCCTCCTGTCATCTCTGGGATAATAAATGGATTTCCTTTGATTAATCTAGCTCCATTTGTTCCCACAGCTCTAAGGATATCTTCATCACTATCTATATTATATCTAAATAATGGTTTGTCTTTTTCTAGTTTTTCTTGATATAGAGTTATTTCATTTTCTCCTATCCCTATACCAACTCCTAGTTTTGATTCCTTTGATGCTTCATATCCTAAAATACTCGCATCAGTTTCATTTTTAGGAGTTAAAATATATGGTATCTCCTCTTCCTCTATACCCCAAAGAATGTTGCTCAATCTTTGGTTTATATCTATTTTAGAGCTGTAAAAAATGCTGATTCCAATCTTTTCTTTTTTAGCTATATTTCTTCTTAAATCCTCTACCACGACTATTCCTCCTCATAAGATAAAGCTAGTCCAGTAGCAACTGCATTTCTTGGTCCTTCCACTCCTCTGATATTTCCTCTACCTGCTACAACTCCATAGTATGAAAGTTTTTCTGTAACCATTTGAGGAATTTCAAAATCTAAGGCTGAACCTCCAACTAGAACTACGTGATCTATATCTCTTATATTTCCACTTGGAGTAACTTTTTTCAAAGCTCTTACTGCATTTACCACAAATACTTTTTCTTTAGCATCTCTTCTAACACTCTTTATCTTTTCAATAGTTTCGTCTATATCTAAAGGAATCATTTGTCCCTCTTTTAAAATTACCACTCTTGCAAAAGTTCTTGGATCAAGTGGTTCTTCAAAGAATTGAACACTTCCATCTTCGTGTCTTATATTGAAAAGGCTTTCAACCTTTGCTAGAGGATATTTTTTAATATCTTCTGCTAGATCAAAATTATCAAGCCCTAACTCTTTATCTATCAGCATTGTTACCATATTTCCTGCCCCTGCTAAGTGACAAGAAAGAATTTTTCCATCTCTTGTTATAACTGAAGCATCTGTTGATCCTGCTCCCATATCAATAATTGCTAAAGGTTTATTTGTTCCTGGTGTTGTTAAAGCTCCTATAATAGCCATCTCAGCTTCTACTCCTCCAACAACAACCTTTTTCTGCATCTTCTCTTGAAGATCAGAAGCTATCATCTGCATTTGTAATCTATCAGCTTTTACCATAGCAGCTAATCCAATAGCATTTTCCATAGAAAATTCTTCAGCTATACCACCTTTAACTTTTTTAGGTACGAAAGTATTTACTGCAAGCAAATCTTGTATCTTGATATTTTTAGGATCTTGCTCTGTAAGTTGTGCCATTACTATTCTTACTTTTTCAAGCATTCCTCCAGCATTAGTTCCTCTTTCTCCCCAAATATCTACTACTGGGAAACAAGTTTCTAAGGCTTCCATAATAACTTCGGCACCTTTGTCAACTTCAATCTCTCTATTTTTTGCCATACCTGCTATATGTATCTTTCCAGCTGGTATTATTCTTGATTTTACATCTCCCTTAGGAGTTTTTATAACTACTGCTGATCTATTTCCAATCAATGCCCTAGAAATAGGTACTATCATCTTAGTCTCTTCAGATGTTAACTTAAACAAAGTCGCTATTCCATATGGATTTGATAGCATAGAGATAACCTTTCCTTTTTCAGCTACCTCTAATGCTGTCAACATATTTACTGGGATTTTTTCAAAGTGCAATACCTCATCAACTATCGGTATCTTTTTATCAAGTCTATTATTTATTAGAACTGCATCATCTTTTTGAACTACTGCTCCTCTAATATTTACCCCTTTAGCCACCATCTCATTGATTTTCTTAGCTGCGTCCTGAAAATCTATATGTTTTGGTATAAGAGCGATTACCTCTTTTCCTGATAGTTTCTCATCTATATTGTCTAAAAGAACAGATATACCTACTCCTATTCCTGCTCCTCCTGGAGTGGTAGGATTATGCCCTATCATTGTAGATTCAGTTATTATAGTTTCTGTTATAGTTTCCATAGCAACATCACCTATAACAGGAGCTGCTTCATTTATTCTTACTAATGATAAATCTTTCATATCTCTTTTAGCAGCATTAAAGGCTTTTTGTAAAGAAGCAAAAACTCCTTTTACATTCTCTTTAGTACCTTTAATTCCAGTAGTTTTTACTATTCCACTGCTTAAAATATTTATCTCTTTACCATTTACTTCAGCAAGAGTACTTTCAGTCGTTGCATTTCCTATATCTATTCCTACAATAAGCTTCATTTCTCCTCCTAACAGGGAAAGATTAGTCTTTTCTTAATCTGTCTCTTTTTTCATATAATTCTGCTGCTTCTCTTATAAATTGAGCATTTACAGAAGCGTGATATTTAGTTTCAAGTTCATCAGCTATTGCTAATAACTCCTCTTTTGTTGATCTATATGGTCTTAAAGCATTGTATATTTCAAGTATTCTTGTATCTGGAACAGCTATAAGTTCTGATGCTCTTCTTAAGTTTCTTGCAAAAGAGTGTCTATTTACACTTTCAGCAACTTGTGCTTGCATCTCTAATGTTTCTGGAGCTATTCTACAATCGGCAGCTCCTATTGTTCCATTCATTACATTTTCCATTGTAAACTCTTCAAGTTTTTTTCCTGTTGCAGATCTAACTACATCAGCTTTATTTTGACTTAATGGATAATCTTTACTAGTAGTTTTTCCACAACTAGTAGTTGTTGTATTTACATTGCTTTCTCCTTTTGCCATAGAAAGCATTACTTCTCTTATCATTTTTTCTAGTAATTGTTGGTCCAAATTAATTCACCACCTTAATTATTCTTATTTAAAAATAGGTTTTAATTCTACTGGTTTTGCATTTACTACAACGTGTTCTGTTTCTTTTATATGTAATAATGCTGCAATAGCTTGATATTTAGGTCTAGCCATTTGGTCGTTCATTTGAGGAACTGGTTTTGGAGTTTCCCCTTTTGCATATTTAGCAGCATTTTTTCCTATCATTCTGTAATGTTCTCTTTGTAGTAATGGAGCTTGAGGGAATAACTCAAGGTTAGTTAATGGGAATAGATCCTTTTGATGAATAACTGTTGTTCCTTTAGATTGAATTCCTATTCCTATTCCTGATCCACTTAATTTTGCTCCATCATTTGCAAGTATTGAAACGTCTGAAGTTCTTAAAACTCTGATTACTCTTGGAGTAAGTCCTTCTTCCTCTATACCAGCCATAAGTTCTCTTAAAACATCAGCGTGAGGTATATGAGTTATAGTTTCAGTTTGATATTTTCCAAAGGCAGCAGCAACAGCTATAACAACTTCGTCACTTCTAGTTCCTTTTTTTGCTTCTCCAACTTCTACTAATTCTAATTTTCCATCTCTTTTTTCTGGTTCTTTTGCTGGTTGTACTGGAGTTGTAGTAGTTGTAGCAGAAGCTTCTCCAGCATATCTTTTTATAACTTCTTCAATAATTCCTCTGATTTCGTTTTCGTTTAGTTGCATCTTTTACCTCCCTAAACTATTTGATTTTTGATGCATCTACTGCATTTCCAATATTTGAAAGTTCTTCCCATTTTTCAGGAGTGATTTGGTAACCAGTTCCTGGTCCTGTATAGTCGTTTCTATCATTTACAGCACTGATTACATTAAAGTCTTTATCTAATATTGCTGATGTATGTAAATGGTCTCCAGCAACTCTAAGTTTCATTAATTTTAGTAGGTCTGATGCAACATCATCAAATCCTTTAGTTTTAAGAGCTTTTACAACGTCCATTCCTGTAATTCCTCTTTCCATCATTTCAGTAGCAGCTTTAATATCTGCAACCATATCTCTTTCTGGCATATCTTTGCTTCCGTGAGCATATGTAGCAGCTTCTACTTCTGCATCTGTAATTTCTGGAAGTCCTAAAGCTTCAAATACAGCTTGAATTGCTTTTGCAGCTTTGTTTCTAACTTTTACTACTTCTTCTTCTCTTACTGGTTTTAATCCAGCATCTATTCTTAAATCTCTTTGAATTATGTTCCAGTCATCATAATCTTCTGCGTCCCAGTTTGATCCAGCAAACATATTGTCATAGTTTGGTGTTGAACTGTATCCTGAACAGATAAAGTCAGTTCCTGGAATCATTTGCATCAATGATCTTGCTACTCTTCTTAAGTCTGAATGTGTAAATGTTTGGTCGTTACTTGAAGCACATTCAAGGTCTAGCATCATAGCCACTAAGTTTTCAGCAAGAATTTCTCTTACTCCTCCTGGTACAGCTCCTGGCACTCCAACACAACTTACTGATCCATTTTGTATTCCTTGTACTCCTGCTCCCTTAGTTATAAATAGGCAACGAGCTTCTAGGTATAGCATTGAACAACCTTCTGCATATCCCATCAATACTTCTGATCCACTTCCTGAAGTATATCTCATTTTTAATCCTCTTGAAGCATATGCTGATGCTAAGAATGATTTTGACCAAGGAGTGTCATCTCCGTCTATGAATACTGGTTCAGTTCCATAAACTGATACAGTCTCTGCATAAGCTGTAAGTCCTCTCATTCCTAATAACAATTCTGTTGCTTCCTCAACAGAACATTGAGTTAAGATTCCAGGTCTTCCAACTTGTGATCCAACAAGTAAAGATATTGCATTAAATGGAGCATATCTTGTAACTGCTACTGTTGTTTCTTCTTCAGCAAATCCTCTTAAAGAAGCTTCTGCTGCATCAGCTGCTATTTGAACTGGGTTATCTTTAATATTTGTTACGTGACATTGGTTAGATGGAGTTTTTCTTGCTCTCATCTTATTAACTGCCATCATCATTTCAAGTACTGACATTTTTCCCATTACTTCAGCAACTTTTGCTGGAGTTAATGATAGAGTTATTTTTAAAATTTCATCTCTTGTTACATTTATATCTACTAATTTTCTAGCTATTTCTAAAGAATCCATAGCCATTACTTTTTCAACATTATCTATTACAATTCCATAGTCTGCAATAAAGTAGTCTAGTAAATCAAAGTCTTCTCTTTTCTTTCCATCAAGTTCAACTATTTTTCCATTTACTACTTTTACGCTTGGTTTTGGATCTAAAGGAGAGTTCATTGCTATTAACCCTACTTCAGGCCACTCTTTTACATATCCATCTTTATTTACAGGTCTATTACCTAATACTTCAAAACGTTTAGATCTCATTCTAACCTCCTAATTAATTTTCAGCTATTTTCCTACTTCTTAGATGTATGGGTGTGATCCTGATGGAGCTGGTCCTCCTAAAGTTTCAAGAAGTTTTACCCCAACCTCTTTAGCTGCAAGGATTGCTTGTCTTACTGCTCCTGAATCTCCACAAATTGCTAAAATAACTTCGTTTGAGAAGCTAGTTCCTTTAGCTGGTGATGAATAAGAAAGTACTTCTACATTAGCTGCTTTTAAAGCTGTATCTGCTGTAACTACTCCTATTGCTGCTGGTGCCCCAACAATTATTCCAAATGCTTTTCCTAGTGGTGCTCCAAAAGCTTTGTTACAAGCATATGATGCTCTTGCTGTATATTGAAGTTCAATATGTCCAGCTGGGTTTCCGTAAACATCTCCAAATTTTTCAGTCACTGCTGCTACTGCAACTTCAACTGCTCTTCTAGCATCTGATACATCTTCTGCTCCAAATAGGATTAAAGATCCGTGTCCTGCTCCTCCTTCAGTGTCTCTTGGAAGTTCTATGCTTATTACTTCTGTATTTGTTGCTTTTACCGCTTCATCAGCCGCCATAATGAAAGGTCCAGCCCCTGTTCTTGCTCCAAGAATTCCTATTGAACGATATTTTTTGTCAATTCCCATAGCTTCGTGAAGTGCTGGGTCTACGTTAGCAATTACTAATCCAATTCCGTGTCCGTGAGTAGTAACGCCAACAAATTCTGTTAAACGGCACTCTTTTTTTTCAGGTGCACAAACTGTTTCACCCTTTTTATCTTTTAACTTTTCCATAACTTCTGCCATCATTTTTTCTACTAATTTGTCTTGCATTAATTGTTACCCCCCTTTAATTAGTTTGTTATATAAAAAGGTTAAATTTTAACTATCATTTTAATTATATTAAGATAAAATGTCACATTAATGTCACTTTTGACTTTTTTAAGACTACTAGAAAACTTTTCTAAATATATTTCTTAAATCTTCATCTGAAACTTTTCTAATATTTCCAGTTGTACAAATATCACTTAAAGCTGTCTTAGCCATTTCAGGAATAAGTTTATTATACTCATCTTCATCTATTCCCATATCTTTTACCCTAGCAGGTATTCCAAGCTCTCTATTTAAAATTTCAACTGCTATTGCTAAACTTTCTGCTCCCTCTTCTACTGAACTACAAGGCAATTCCAACTCTTTTGCTATTTCATAGTATTTTTGAGCAGTCTCTTTATCTTCAGCATTAAATCTTAAAATATATGGAAGTACTACACCATTTGATCTTCCGTGTGGTTTATGAAATTTTCCACCTATTGCGTGAGCAACACTATGGTTTATTCCAAGTCCTGATTTTTCAAAAGCTATTCCAGCTATACACGAAGCTTTAGCCATTTGAACTCTTGCTTCTTTATCTTCAATATTTCTGTACATTTTTAATAAATTTTTAAAGATTCCTCTTATTGCTGTCATAGCATAGATTTGTGTATGAAAGTTTGCTAATGAACAACTATATGCTTCAATTGCGTGAGTTAAAGCATCTATTCCCCCATCTGCTACAACAGATTTTGGAAGAGTTCTTGTAAATTCTGGATCTAACACAGCAATTTTAGGCATCATCTCTTCATCTTTTATAGGAATTTTTACACTGTTTGCTGTATCAGTTATAACAGCATAAGAAGTTACCTCTGAACCTGTTCCACTTGTTGTAGGAACTGCTATCACTGGAATATCTATTCCTGTTCTTTTTAAAAAATATGTAACCGCTTTGGCTGAATCTAAAGTTGATCCCCCTCCAACTGCTATAATAGTTTCTGGATAAAAATCAATTACTTGATCTAATGCTTTTTTTACTGATTCAAGAGATGGATTCATCTCAACTCCATCAAAGATTTCATATTGAATACCTATTTTTTTTAAAACATCTTCAATTTTAGCAATTAAACCAACTTTTACCATCATTGCATCAGTGATGATAGTAATCTTTTTACACTCTAGTTTTTCGATAATTTTCTTTATATCTGCATCTGCATATACTTCTGTGGTTACCTTAAAAACTTCCATCTTACTACCTCCTTAATAAAAAATAGTTGATATATTTTTAATATTCATATAATATAGTATTAGAGCAAATTGTCATTATAATGTCATTTCCTCTTTTTTATCTAACAGATATTAAACTTTATTTTTGATATATTTGGGGTGTAGTTTATGAATATACATAAAAAAATAGCCGCTTTTAATACTTTAATTTTTGTTATATTTTGTATTGTGATACTATATATATTGAGAGGTTCAATAGTTGTAAACAATACTCTTGTTGTAAGAATAATAGCTCTTGCTATTCTCTTTTACTTTATCTCAAATTTTATAACTAAATTTATTCTTTTAAATTTATATGATCTTTTAGAAAAGTTTGAAACTATACTTTCTGATATAAATAAAAAATTTGTAGTTCAACTTAAAGATGATTTTATAAATTTAGAAGATTGTTTCTATAAAGTTTTCTCCTCTGTAAAATCTGATATCCTAGATATATTAGTCAAAGAGGGAGAGATAAAACGCGAAAAAGAGAAAGCTGAAGCTCTAAGTGAAAAACTAAGATCACTCAATAGAAATCTTGAAGATATGGTTGAACAGAGAACAAAGGAGTTAAGTTTTTCAAAAGAGGTTGCTGAATCTGCTAACAGAGCCAAGAGTGAATTTTTAGCTAAGATTAGCCACGAGATGCGTACTCCTCTAACACCTATTATAGGTTATTCAAAACTTTTATTAAAAGAGTATCCAAATTCTGAAATAAAAGAAAAATTAGATATTATTCATACATCGGGAGTTAAACTTCTTAATTTTACAAATGAACTTTTAGATTTTTCTAAAATTGAGTCTGGAAAAGTTGATTTAAACTTTGAATCTTTTAGTGTAAAAGAGCTTTTTCAAGACATATACTATGAGCATAACTCTTTAGCATCAGCAAAAAATCTAAAATTTGAGATCAAGTATGATAAAAATGATATAACTATCTATTCTGACAAGATGAAAATATACGAGATAGTAAAAAATTTAGTTCACAATGCTATAAAATATACAAATAAAGGCTTCGTTTTTTGTGAGGCAAATGTAAAAAATGGGTATCTTACTTTTAGTGTTTATGACAGTGGAATTGGTATTCCAAAAGATCATCTAAACTATATTTTTGAAAGTTTTGGACAAATCAATAAACACTCCTCTGGAGCTGGACTTGGTTTAAGTATAACTAAAAAACTTGTAGAAATATTAAAAGGAACTATTGAGGTTGAGAGTAAAGTTATGATTGGAACTACTTTTACTGTAAATATTCCTATTGAGGTTTTTGAAAAGAAAAATGAAAACTTTTCAGTTATACTTACTAAACTATTAAATTCTAACAATCAAAGCATTAAATCTATCTTATTGAAAAGTATTTTAAAATTCCCAATAAGATTAAAAAGTTTAAAAGAAGCATATAAAAAACAAAATGTTGAGCAGTTGCGTGAAATTAACCATTTAATACTTGGAACATATGGTAACCTTAATCTTACCTTAATATATGATATGTCTAAAAAGATATCTGAGGAGTTAAAAAAATCCCCTATATCTTTTGATACTATACTTTACTATATTGAGGAGTTAGAAAGAATGACTCACACACTTGATTATAGTGAACTGTTTAATATGTATCTTCAATTTAATGATAAAAAAATCAAAATTTTGATTGCAGAAGATGTTGAAGAAAATAGAGATTTTTTAAAAGCTGTCTTAGAATCTCAACTGATTAAAGTAACTTGTGTTGAGAATGGACTCAATGCTTTAAAAGCTATGAAAGAAAGTAAATTTGATGTTGTATTCTTAGATATTCATATGCCTGTTATGGACGGATTACAAGCTATAACACATATAAAAGCTAGTGAAGAATTAAAAAATACTCCTGTTATTGCTCTTACTGCTCAAGCTATTATCGGTGACAAAGAAAAGTATCTTCCTTATGGTTTTGACGGATATATTACAAAACCTATTAATGAATCTGTAATGTTTAGTTATTTGGAAAAATTTGTATTTAAAAAACAGAAAGGTGATAATAATGATTAAAGTTCTAACGATAGAGGACTCTGAAGAAACTAGAGATATTCTCAAAATAATTTTATCAGAGGAAAAAAGCATCAAATTCCTAGAAGCTTCCTCTATTAAAGGAGGAATGGAGATTTTAAAAAAAGAAAACCCCGAGATTATTCTTCTTGATCTTTCTCTTCCTGATGGAAATGGTAGCTATATTTGTGAGCAGATAAAGAGCAATCCAAAATATTTTGGTTCTCCTTTCATTCTTGCTCTTACAGCAGAAACTTCTCAAGAAAGTGTAAATAGAACTCTTGAAATGGGTTGTGATGACTATATTAAAAAACCTTTTGATTCAAAAGAGTTGTTGATACGTCTAAAAAAATTTATTGTAAGAATACCTCAAAATAAAGATATTCTTACATATGAAAATATAAAACTACTTTTAAATGAAAAAACTATGTTTTATAATGATCAACCTATTGAACTTTCCAGAAATGAGTTTGAACTTTTATCATACTTTATTGTAAATAAGGGGTTACTACTTACAAGAGAAAATATTTTAAACCACGTATGGAAAGAAAATTTTGATATTAGTGACAAAGCTGTGGATCAATGTTTAAAAAGGCTTAGAAAAAAATTGCCTATTTTAAATGAAGTTTTAATCTCTAAAAGAGGATTTGGTTATATCCTAAAGTAAAGGAGAAATTATGAAATTAGATATAGAATTTTTTCAGATTTTACAAAATAGATTTGCTGAAGAGTTTGGTATTGCTAGTATTATAACTGATATCAACGGTATTCCTATCACAGAACCAAGCAACTTTTCGGAATTTTGTAGCATACATACTAGAGGTAGCAAGATTGGATTTAAAAAATGTACTCTTTGTGATGCTTATGGCGGACTTCAAGCAAAAGCTCTAAAAAAACCTGTTGTCTATCGTTGCCACGCTGGACTAATAGATTTTGCAAGCCCTATTATTATTGGAGATAAGTTAGTTGGTTGTTTTTTGTGTGGACAACTTCTTTCAGAAAAGCCAGATGAGGAAAAATTTAGAAAAACTGCTCAAGAGATTGGGGTTGATGAAAATACATATATTGAAGCTGTCAAAAAAGTTAAGATTCTTCCCTATGAAAAAATTAAATATGCTGCAAATTTTCTATATGAAATATCTTCTAAAATCTCTAACTTTAGTTATCATCAAAACACAGGAATATCAGCAAACAATCTGTGTCGTTCAAGTATAGATGAATTTTCAAGCTTTCTAAAAAATATTGATATTACTAACTTAAAAGAGAGCAAAAAAAATTCTTTACTTGGTAAAATACACTCAACTCTTTTTAAAAAATATTCTATTTCTGATAAAGAGCTATATCAAGTTGATAAAAATATAGATAGTTGCTTAAATGAGCTGGATAAAATCAGCGATAAAGTCAAATCTACTGAAAAGAATTTTAAATATTTTAATATAACACATATTTCTCAAAAACCTTGATTTTTATCAAGGTTTTTTCTAGCTAGAATAGAGATTTTCTGTTATACTAGATAATAGTAATAATTATTAATAGAGGAGATATATTTTTATTTATGAGTATTTTAGATGTTTCAAATGTAAGTCACGGATATGGTTCGAGAGCTATTCTTGAAAATGCTTCTTTCCGTTTGCTAAAAGGGGAACACATTGGACTTGTTGGGGCTAATGGAGAGGGAAAAACAACTTTTTTAAATATAATAACTGGGAAATTACTTCCAGATGAGGGAAAAATATCTTGGTGTAGACATATTACTACTGGATATTTAGATCAATATAGTACTCTTGAAAAAGGGAAAACAATAAGAGACATTCTGCGTTCTGCCTTTGCCCATATGTATGAGTTAGAAAAAGAGATGATAGCTCTTTATGACAAGATGGGAGATTGCAATCCTGAAGAGCTGGATGCTCTTATTGAAGAAGCTGGGGAGATTCAAACTATATTAGAAGAGGGAAATTTCTACTCTTTAGATTCAAAAATTGAAGAGTATGCTGGTGGGCTTGGACTTACTGATATAGGTTTAGAACGTGATGTTTCTGAACTTTCTGGAGGACAAAGAGCAAAAATTCTTTTAGCTAAGGTGCTTCTTGAAAATCCTATGATTCTTATACTTGATGAACCTACTAACTTCCTAGATGAAAACCATATAGCTTGGCTTAAAAATTTCCTACAAAACTATGAAAATGCTTTTATTCTAGTTTCACACGATATTCCATTTTTAAATGATGTAGTAAATGTTATTTATCACGTAGAAAATGCTGTTTTAACTCGTTATACTGGAGATTACTATCAATTTAAAGAGATGTATGAGTTAAAGAAAAGACAGATTGAACAAGCCTATAAAAAGCAACAGAAAGAGATTGCACATCTTAAAGATTTTATTGCTAGAAATAAAGCTAGAGTTGCTACTACCAACCTAGCTAAAGACCGTCAAAAGAAACTTGATAGAATGGAAATTATTGAAATAGCAAAAGAAAAAATAAAGCCTGAATTTGAGTTTACTTCTGCTAGAACTCCAAGTAGAGAGGTTATCACAGCTAAAAATTTAGTTATTGGATATGATGAACCACTTACTAA
This sequence comes from Fusobacterium sp., assembly GCA_030527385.1. Classification (GTDB taxonomy): domain Bacteria; phylum Fusobacteriota; class Fusobacteriia; order Fusobacteriales; family Fusobacteriaceae; genus Fusobacterium_A. The sequence goes on from JAUNAY010000004.1 coordinate 24,877, forward strand.
ACCTTTAAATTTTACTGTTGAAAGAAATCAAAAAATAGCTATTAAAGGAGTTAATGGACTTGGTAAATCAACTCTTTTAAAAACTCTTTTAGGAGTTATAAAACCTGTTTCTGGAGAGGTTGAACACGGACAATTTTTAGAGATTGGATATTTTGAGCAGGAGGAAAAAACTTCAAATATTACTGCACTTGATTTTATTTGGAATGAGTATCCAAGTATGACAAATAGAGAGGTAAGAGCAGCTCTTGCTAGATGTGGACTTACAACTGATCATATTACAAGTCAAGTTCAAGTGCTTTCTGGAGGAGAAAATGCAAAAGTTCGTCTATGTAAATTGATGTTAAAAAATATTAATTTACTAGTTCTTGATGAGCCTACTAACCATTTGGATATAGATGCAAAAGAGGAGTTAAAAAAGGCTGTTAAAGAGTTTAAAGGAACTGTGCTTCTTGTAAGTCACGAACCTGATTTTTATGCAGATATTGTTACTGATATTTGGAATGTTGAGGATTGGACTACTAAAATTGTATAATAGTATCTAACTAGCTTAATGAAATAATAAGGTAAGCATAATGCTTACCTTATTTATCTCGATAATGAGACCCACATTGAGCTATTTTAATAACATCATTCTCTATTTTATAAACTATTCTATTACTATCATCTATTCTTCTGCTCCAATAACCGCTTAAATTATGTTTCAAAGGTTCAGGTTTTCCAATTCCTGTATATCCGTTTCTATCAATATCTTGTATTATAAGTAAAATTCTTTTTAATGTTTTTTTGTCATTTTTAAGCCAATATTGAAAATCTTCCCAAGCTTCATCACTCCAAGCTTTAATCATAAGTTAACACCATCAATTTTAATATTATGAACTGTTCCACCTGTCTTCTCTAATTGTTCAATAGATTTTTCTAATCTTCTCATATTTTTTTTAGAGTAAAACGGATCTGAATTAATTTCAAAAGGAATTTTTCTTTCTCTAACCAATTTTTTAGCAAATATAGTAAATGCAGTACTTAACGACATTCCCATATCCTCACAAATTTCTTCCAAATCTAATTTTAAATCTTCATCTATTCTAAAATTTATCAAAGTACGTGCCATATATTATCATCTCCTTTTCTTAAATTATACATCATAACTTTATTTTAAGTCAATATAATGCTTTCAAATGAAAGATATTATTATTTAATTATTATATTATTGTAACAAAAAAAATCCCCCTAGTTTCCTAGAGGGATTAATGATGAAGTAATTAATTATCTTCCTACTTTAAATTTGTAGCTTGCTCCAGCTCCTACTGCAAATGAATCAACATCTCCAGCAGTGATAGAGTATTTAGCGTTTAAGCTTACATCTTCAGTTGGTGCATATGCTACTCCAACAGCTACTGATTGAGCATTTCCATAGTGTCCAATTCCAGCTCCGATTGCCATTTCTCCAGATTGTACATTTTGGAAGTCAACTGCGTTCATAGCTGCCATTAATGACATTCCTTTATTCATTTTGTCATCTAAGTTATCTACTTTCTTTTCTAATCCAGAAAGTCTTCCATCATATTGAGCAAA
>JAUNAY010000125.1 GCA_030527385.1 Fusobacterium sp.
ATCACTATCTAATCCTACATAAAACATATGTATTTTATATCCTTTTTCCTTTATAAAATCTATAAATTTTAAAATTCTATTTCCTGTAAGAGTTGTTTCTTGATTAAAATCTATTCCTTTATCAACACACTCTTTTCTTAATTTGATAGCCATTTTACCAGCTTTCATCTGATCAATACTATTTCTCCAATCACCAAAGCTTCTTACTATCTCGTCGCTATTTATTCTAACACCAAAATCTTCATTACTTTGTTTTTTTGCTCTGTATAACGTAGATTTTCCTGCCCCATTTACCCCAGCAAAAATAGTGAATATTTTATCTTTCATTAAAATACCCCCTCATCTATTGCCTTTTCCTGTCTCAATCTTAAAATCATCTCTTCCAATCTTGTATAAAAAATTTTTTCATCTTCAGTTTTAGCTTTTTTTCTTAATTTCATATAATCAGCTGTTTTCAAATTATTAAGTAATTCATATAAGTTTTCATTTTCTAAATTAAATTTTCTTTCCATCTGATTCCTCCTCTAACTTTTTATTATATAAAAGTTATCTCAATTATATCAAAAGTAAATTTTTTAGTCAAAATCCTTTCAAAGTTTATAAAATTCCTCTTGAAATAAAAATAATAAAAGACTATAATTTTGATAGCAGAATATTTCTGATCAAAGGGAGTGATTTTAATGAATATCAATTTAGATGCTCATCTTGAGTATATTTTAGACACAACAGTAGATTTAATTTCAATACCTAGTCCAGTAGGACTTACTGATGAAGTAATGGACAGAGTAGCTCACGAACTTGATATACTTGGAGTTCCATACAGATTTACAAAAAAAGGAGCTATCATAGGATATATTGACGGAGAGGATAATAGCTATAAAAAAATGATCTCTGCTCATCTTGATACATTAGGAGCTGTCGTTAAAAAGATTAAATCTAATGGTAGACTTGAACTTATAAACGTTGGAGGTTGTCCTTGGGCAGGAGTAGAGGGAGAAAACCTTACTGTTCACACTCTTGATGGAAGAGAATTTGAAGGAACTTTACTTCCTATAAAATCATCTGTTCACATCTATGGAGATGTAGCAAGAGAGATGCCTAGAACTGCTGAAACTATGGAAGTAAGACTTGATTATGATGTAAAAACTGCTGAAGATACAATGAAGCTTGGAATAAGAGTTGGAGATTTTGTTTCATATGAAACTCGTACTAGAATAACTGAAACAGGTTATATTAAATCGAGATATTTAGATGATAAACTTTGTGTTGCACAAATTTTAGGTTATATAAAAGTTTTAAAAGATTTTGGATTAAAACCAAAAACAGGACTTTACGTTTATTTCTCTAACTATGAAGAGATTGGGCACGGAGTATCTGTAATTCCTGAAGACTTAGATGAATTTATAGCTCTTGATATAGGACTTGTTGGGGCTGATGCTCTTGGAGATGAAAGAAAAGTTAGTATTGCAGCTAAAGATTTTAAAACTCCATATGATATTCACGTAAGAAGAGGACTTATGCAAGCTGCTGAAGAAGCTGGAGTTCAATATACAGTAGATGTATATAATAGATATGGTTCAGATGCTAGTGCAGCTGTTTTGCAAGGGTTTGATTTTAGATGTGGTTGTATAGGACCAAGTGTTGATGCTTCTCATCACTATGAAAGAACTCATATTGATGGAGTTTTAGAAACAGTTAAATTGATGCTAGCTTATCTATAAGCTCAAAAATTTTCTCCACTTAGATCTTCTTTTTTAGATTTAAGTGGAGTTTTTCTTATCTTCCTTGTTTTTAGAGAAAAAATGAAGTATAATATAAATAAAACAATAATTATAAAAATTTAGGTCTATCAAAAATTAAATTTTGAATGTAAATTCTGCTAATATGCAACAAAATTAATATTTTTCTATATAATAAAAAAATATTTTTATTTAATATGTGAGATAAAATGTTTTATTTCAAAAATAGGGTTTACATATTTCAAATTTTGTATTATAATATATTGTTGAAAATTTATAAGTTTTAAAGGAGAATGAGATGGGAAGATTAATTGGAACTGTTTCAAGAGGGCTTCGTGCTCCTATTATTCATCAAGGAGATAAAATTGAAGATTTTGTTGTAGATGCTGTTTTAGCTGCTGTTGAAAGTGATGGAATCACTTTAAGAGATAGAGATATCGTAGCAATGACTGAATCTATCGTGGCAAGAGCACAAGGAAACTATGCTTCTGTAGAAGATATTGCAAGTGATGTTAAAGCTAAATTTGGAGATAATACAATAGGTGTAATATTCCCTATTCTAAGCCGTAACAGATTTTCAGTATGTTTAAAAGGAATAGCAAAAGGAGCTAAAAAAATAGTTTTAATGTTCAGCTATCCTTCTGATGAAGTAGGAAACCATTTTATTGATATGGAGCTTTTAGATGAAAAAGGTGTAAATCCTTGGAGTGATGTTCTTACTGAAGCTGAATTTACTGAAAAATTTGGAAAACCACTTCACGAATTTACTGGAGTAAACTATATTGAATATTACTCTGAACTTATTAGAGAGCAAGGAGCAGAAGTAGAAGTAATTTTTGCTAACAATCCTACTGCAATTCTAAAATATACAGATTGCGTACTTAACTGTGATATTCATACTCGTTTTAGAACTAGAAAACTTCTTAGAAAAGCTGGAGCTAAAATTGTATTCGGAATGGACGAAATTTTAACTTCTTCTGTTAATGGAAGTGGATACAATGAAAACTATGGACTTTTAGGTTCAAATAAAGCTACTGAAGACTCTATCAAACTTTTCCCACGTAACTGTATGGATACTGTGGCTACTATTCAAAAAATGTTCCTTGAAAAAACAGGAAAACATCTTGAAGTTATGGTTTATGGAGATGGAGCATTTAAAGATCCAGTAGGAAAAATTTGGGAACTTGCTGACCCAGTTGTTTCACCTGGATATACAGCTGGACTTGAAGGAACACCTAATGAAATTAAATTAAAATATCTAGCTGATAACGATCTTGCAGGACTTACAGGAGAAGAACTAAACAAAGCTGTTGCTAACGCTATTAAAAATAAAGATGCAGATCTTAAAGGACAAATGATAACTCAAGGTACTACTCCAAGAAGACTTACAGATCTTATAGGATCACTTTGTGATTTAACTTCTGGAAGTGGAGATAAAGGAACACCTATCATTTTAATTCAAGGATATTTTGATAACTATATAGATGACTAATAAGTAGTTTAAAAACAACCTCAATGCTATGCAAAGAGGTTGTTTTTTCATTGATACTCTTGAATATAATTTTTTTTCTTATTAAAAACTATTTTTAATTCTTTTATATCTATATTTTTTATAGAAATTTTCTCTAAAACCAAAAGTTCTTCTATATCTAAATACCCAGTTAAAAGAGAGGTAAGATCTTCTATACATATACTTAAGTTATAATTTTCTAAATCATTCTCCATTTTTTTTATCTGTCCAGTAACATCAATTAAAAATATACCATTATTTTCAGCTATTATACTATCTTTTATTTTTATTCTTAAATTTTTTCTTATTTTTAATAGAGAAATCATCTTTTCTACATTTACTATTCTCCCTAAAATATATGGTTCCTCTTTTTTTTCAATTTTTAATTGATTTGGAAATACAAAATTAAAATTACTTCCTTGAGGAGTGACAACTTTTAACATCGAATAATACTCTTTAAAAGTTTTTATGAATGCCAACATATTTTTTACACACTCAATAGAATCATAAAAAATTTCCCTTATAAAAATCTCATTTTCTTTAAAATAGCACATTAAATATCCTATAATTTTATTATCTTTATAGAAAGAATAAATTTGTCCCTTTTCATTTTCTAACTCTTTTTTTATTCTGGAAAAATATTTTTCATCTCTAAAAAGATAAAGATTATATTTTTTCATATAATCGTTATAAATTGTTACTAAGTCATCAAAACTATTTTCATCAACCTTTCTTATTTCTATACTTTTATTTATACTATTGAAAGGTATATCATCTATT
>JAUNAY010000126.1 GCA_030527385.1 Fusobacterium sp.
AATAATTCCAAATAAAAACTTAGATTTCTTCATTTTTTTGTCCTTGTAAAATATCTTTTTGATAATTTTTAGATATATCCATCATCATCTGTATAAACTCAATATAATATTTTTTGTATTTTTCTTCCTGTATAAGAGAACAATTTTTTTGAATAACCTCTTTTTCTCTTTTTTCGTCAAATATAGGAAAATTATTTTCTATCTTGTAACTGATAACCTCTTCTACTGCTTTCATTCTTTCTTGAAAAAGTAAAGCAATCTCTTTATCTATCTTGTTAATTGTAGTTCTAGCTTTTTCGATTTTATTCATAAATTATTCCCCCTACAAAATATAAATATACAAATATTATAACATTTTTTCATCAGTTGGAGAAAATAAATTTTAGAATACACTTCCTTGTAGAAAAGGAAAAACTTTGATAAAATTAATATCAGTATGTGAGTTTGAGGTGAAAAATGAAAATTTCAGTTGATTTAAAAGAAAATAGTTATGATATTTTAATAGAAGAGGGTATTTTAAATAAAATAGGGAAATATATTGATCTTAATAGAAAAGTTATGATAATAACTGATAGTGGAGTGCCAAATGAGTATGCAGATACTATTTTAAAACAAACTCCTATGGGAAGTAAAATAGTTATTAATCAAGGAGAGGAATCAAAAAGTTTTTCAGTATATGAAAATATATGCAAAAGACTTTTAGAAGAAAACTTTCATCGAAAAGATTTGATAATAGCTTTAGGGGGTGGAGTTGTAGGAGATTTAGCAGGTTTTTGTGCAGCCACATATATGAGAGGAATAGATTTTGTAAATATTCCAACTACAACTCTATCCCAAATAGATAGTTCAATAGGGGGCAAAACTGCTATAAACTTAGGAAATACTAAAAATATTATAGGAGCTTTTTATCAACCTAAAAAGGTATTTATTGATTTTGAAACTTTAAAAAGTTTATCAAAGAGAAATTTTAATAATGGAATGATAGAAGCGTTAAAAGCTGGACTTATCTATGATAAAGATATATTTGAACTTTTTGAAAATGGAGATATAGAAAAAAACTATAAAGATATAATAGTAAAATCAATTTTGGTAAAAAAAGATGTTGTTGAAAAAGATGAAAAGGAGAAAAATTTAAGAAAAATACTAAATTTTGGACATACAATAGGGCACGGAATAGAGGGGTATTTTCATTTTGATGAGCTGTTGCACGGAGAGGCAGTAGCACTTGGAATGTTACCAATGATAGAGGATAATAATTTAAGAGAGAGAACAAAAAAAATTATAGAAAGTTTAGATATAAAGAGCAATATAGAATATGAAAAGGAAAGAGTTTTTGATTTTATCATAAAAGACAAAAAAGCTGATAGCGATAAAATAACTCTTGTAAAAGTAAAAGAGTTGGGAAAAGCATATTTGAGCAGTGAAACTTTTGAAGAGTGTAAAAAATATTTGTAATGGAGGAAAAAATGCAAAGTGTAATTGGAAACTCTATAAAATTAAGCCTTTTTGGAGAATCACACGGGACGGCAATAGGAGTTGTAATTGATGGACTTGCTCCTGGTATAAAAATAGATACAGATTTTATTCAATCACAACTTGATAAGAGAAAACCTAAGGGAAAAATTTCAACTCAAAGGCGTGAAGAAGATGATTTTAAAATAATAAGTGGATATTTTAATGGATATACAACTGGGACTCCATTATGGATTATGATAGAAAATAGATCTCAAAAAAGCAAAGATTATGAAAAAAGCAAAAATCTTATGCGTCCATCTCACGCAGACTATACTGCTGAAAAAAAATATCTAGGTTATCAAGATTTTAGAGGTGGAGGGCATTTTTCAGGAAGAATAACAGCTCCACTTGTAGCAGTTGGTGCTATTTGTATTCAAATTTTAAAAGATAAAGGAATAATTTTAGGAACACATATTTTAAAATGTAAAAATGAAAGAGAAAGAAATTTTTCAACTGATGAAAAGGTATTGAAAGAGGAGATTGATAGTGTAAATAATAGATATTTTCCTACTCTTGAAGCCAAAGAGAAATTTATAAAAATTATAGAACAAGCAGGAGAAGATCTTGATTCTGTTGGTGGAATATTAGAAAGTGCAATATTAGGAGTTCCAGCAGGAGTAGGAGAGCCATATTTTAATTCGATAGAGAGCAGTTTATCACATCTACTTTTTTCTATCCCAGCAGTAAAAGGGGTGGAATTTGGAGCAGGTTTTGAAATAACAGATAAGTTTGGAAGTGAAGCTAATGATAGTTTTTATTATGATAAAAATGGCGAAGTAAAAACAAAAACAAATAATAATGGTGGAATTTCAAATGGAATGCCTATAATTTTAAAAACAGCTATTAAGCCAACACCATCAATATATAAAGAACAGGAAACTATTGATATATCTACACATAAAAATATAAGATTTAATATTGAGGGAAGACACGATCCAGCTATTATTCATAGGGCAAGAGTTGTAGTAGATTCTGTAATAGCTTTTGGTATTTTAGATCTTTTATGTATGAGATATGGGTATATGTTTATGAGAAAGGAAGAGAGATGAAAGTAAAAATTTATCCATCGAGATGTAGTGGAGAAATAAAAATTCCATCATCTAAAAGTATGGGACACAGAGCAATAATATGTGCATCTTTAGCAAATGGAAAAAGTATAATAAGTAATATAGATTATTCGGATGATATTATAGCCACTATTGAGGGAATGAAAAAACTTGGAGCAAAAATTGAATGTGAAAAAGATAGATTGATTATTCAAGGAATAGAGAGTTTTAAAAACTTCGAAGAAAATAGTATAATAGATTGCAATGAATCTGGATCAACGCTTAGATTCTTTATTCCAATTTTTTCTTTAACAGGAAAAAAAATAATATTTACTGGAAAGAATAGATTGTTAAAAAGACCTCAAAAAATATATGAAAAAATTTTTAAAGAACAGAACCTATATTATTACAGTGATGAAAATAAACTTGAAATTAAAGGAAAGATACGACCAAATGAGTATTTCATCGATGGAAATATTAGTTCTCAATTTATAAGTGGGCTTCTTTTTACACTGCCACTTTTAGAAAAGGATTCAATTATCAATATAAATCCTCCATTTGAATCAGCTTCATATATAGATTTAACTATTGAAGTTTTAAAAGAGTTTGGTGTGAGCATAGAAAAGATAACTCCTCTTAAATTCAAAATTATGGGAAATCAAAAATATATAAATAAAGATTACGAAGTAGAGGGAGATTTTTCACAGTTAGCTTTTTTTGCTGTTTTAGGGGCATTAAATAATAATCTTAGATGTGTTGGACTGAGTCACAATTCAAAACAGGGAGATAAAGAAATTTTAAATATTTTGAATAAAAGTGGTATTAAAATAGAAAAAATATCAAATGGCTACATTATATATAAGGGAGATCCTCAAGGGTGTGAAATTGATTTAGGAGATTGTCCAGATCTAGGTCCTATTTTAAATATCTTGGCGATGTATGGAAAGGGAGAATTTAAAATATTTAATGCTGGTAGACTTCGTCTCAAAGAGAGCGATAGAATTTTGGCTATGGAAGAAGAATTAAAAAAATTAGGTGTAGAAATAAAAACAACAGCAGATAGTATATATATTAAAGGAAGCGAAACGTATTTAGGAGGAATTGAACTATTTGGACATAAAGATCATAGAATAGTAATGAGTCTAGCTATTGCAGGAACTATGTTAGAAAAACCTATAATTATAGACGGAGCAGAGGCAATAGAAAAATCTTATCCTAAATTTTTTGAAGATTTAAAAAAATTAAATATTAAGATAGAGTATTTAAAATAAGATTGCTAGAGCATAAAGATTTTAGCAAATTTTTTCAAAATATAGTATAATAGTGAATAATAGAATAATTGATAGAGTGGAAATAATTTTAAATATATGGATATATGGAATTTTAGGAGGGAACATAGATGATACTAGCAGGAAATAAGAAAGCATTTTTCGATTATTTCATAGAAGATAAATTTGA
>JAUNAY010000127.1 GCA_030527385.1 Fusobacterium sp.
TTATACAGAAAAGCTAGTTATATTTTACTATAAAAGAAAATATAATAATTTTAGCTCTATTTTAATATGTTTTTTTCACTTTTACAACATCTAAAATTAAAAAAATATTTTTAAAAAATCTTGTACAATAATTAAAATAAGTTTAAAGAGCAAAAAAATACAGCCTTATCCTACTTATTAAGACAAGGCTGTATGTAATTTAATTAATAATTTTTCTTAGCTACATTTTCTGCTATTTTTACAATAAGATCTCTTGCTTTTTCCATTGATTGAATACAAACATATTCATATCTTCCGTGGAAGTTGTGTCCACCTGTAAATAGATTTGGACAAGGAAGTCCTCTGTATGAAAGTCTTGCTCCGTCTGTTCCTCCTCTAATAGGTCTGATATTTGGTTTTATATCTAATTCTTCCATTGATTTTTTAGCTAGATCTATTATATACATAACAGGTTCTATTTTTTCTCTCATATTGTAGTAACTATCTTTTACTTCAATCTCTATCTTAGCATCTTTATATTTTTTAGCTAGATATTGAACTGCATCTTTAATCATTATTTTCTTTTCATTAAATTTTTTCATTGAGTGATCTCTGATGATATATTCCATTTTTGTATTTTCAACATTTCCTGTCATCTCATCTAATAAGAAAAATCCTTCATAGTTTTCTGTATGTTCAGGTCTTTGACAAGCTGGTAACATTGAATTTAATTCCATAGCTAACATAATGGAGTTAATCATACTATTTTTAGCAGAACCTGGGTGAATATCTCTTCCCTCAATTTTTACTGTGGCAGAAGCAGCATTAAAGTTTTCATACTCTAACTCTCCTAACTCTCCACCATCTACTGTATAAGCAAATTTACAGTCAAATTTTTGTACATCAAATAGATCTGCTCCTCTTCCAACCTCTTCATCTGGAGTAAATCCTATTTTAATAACCCCGTGTTTTATTTCTGGGTGCTCTTTTAAATATTTGATAGCTTCTATTATCTCAACTATTCCAGCTTTATCATCAGCTCCTAATAGTGAAGTTCCATCTGTAACTATTAGATCTTGTCCAATATAATTTTTCATATGAGAAAAATCTTTAGGAGAAAGAACTACATTATCTTCACTATTTAAAACAATCTCTTCCCCATTATAATTTTCAACTATTCTTGGTTTAACACCTTTTCCATTATATGAAGGAGCAGTGTCCATATGAGCTATAAATCCTATTGTAGGTATATCATCATCACAGTTTGCTGGTAATGTTGCCATAACATAACAGTTTTCATCTAAAGTTATATCTTCCATTCCTAATGCTTCTAAATCTTTAACTATAACTTTTGCAAGATCCCACTGTACTTCACTACTTGGACAAGCATTACATTCTGGATTAGAGTCTGTATCAATTTGTACATACTTTAAAAATCTTTCAACTAAACTATTCATTACTAACATCTCCCTATCTTATTTTTAGCTACCTATATTCTAATATAAATTTTGATTTATTTCAAATACTTCTTTTATTTTTCTTCTATAACTATTTTAGAACTATCTTCACTGGCTTTTTCAGAATTTTCTAACTCTCTTTCTAAATTCTCTTGCTCCTTTTGAAGATATTTTAAACTCTTCATCTCTTTTTTAATAAGAATAAATGTAATAGCTGTTGAAATAAAATCTGAAGTTGGAGCTGCAAACCAAATTCCTGTCAATCCAAACATTCTTGACATAACTATGATACAAGGAATTAATATTATTATCTGTCTTGATAGGCTTATAAATAAACTTAATTTTGGTTTTCCTACTGCTTGAAAATATACCGAAGAGATGATTTGAAAACCTATTATTGGAAACATTATAGTATTTATTCTCAAACCAAATGAAGCTATATCTAACAATGCTTTTTCTCTAGTAAATATAAATATAAAATATTTTGATAAAAATTGTATTATTAAAAAATCAAATATACATATTATTGAAGCTCCTAAAATTGCTTTACGAAGTGCCTCTCTTACCCTAGCATAAAGTTTAGCCCCATAGTTATAACCTAAAATTGGTTGAAGTCCTTGATTGATTCCAAATATAGGCATAGCTAAGAAAATTACTATCGCTTGAATAATTGCCATTGCTCCTATTGAATTATCTCCACCATAAATTTTTAGAGTATGGTTAAAAGTGTAGTTTACAAGACTTGATCCTATTTGTAATGCAAAAGGAGCCGATCCCATTGCCATTATATTTCTTATTCTTTCCCATTTTAAAGGTAGATCTTTTGTATATAATTTTAATCCGCTAAATCTTGATTTAAAATAATATATCGTCCATAGAGCTGAAATATATTGAGATATAATTGTTGCCCACGCTGCTCCTGCCACTCCCATATCCATTCCAAATATAAATATAGGATCAAGTACAATATTTATAATAGCTCCTATTAAAAGAGTTACCATTGACATTTTTGGATTACCATCTGAACGAATTCCAGCATTTGCCACATACCCAACTATTGTAGCTGGAAACCCAATAGCCACTATTCTTAAATACTCAATTGTATATTTTGAAGTGTTTTCACTTCCACCCAATTTTTCAACCAACCCATTCATAAAAAACAAAACAAATATTGCTATTACTGTTGAAATAATTGTTCCAAAGCAAATTGCATTTCCTAAATAGTGTTCAGCTTCATCTTTTTGTTTTTTTCCTAAATTTAGTGAGATATTTGTAGCTCCCCCTAGTCCTATTAACACTGCAAAAGCAAAAACAAATATAGTTACTGGAAATGTAAGACCAACTCCTGCTATTGCAAAATGTCCAACATCTTTTATATTACCTATATATATTCTATCTACAATGCTATATAAAGCATTAACTATCATTCCTATTATTGCTGGTAATGAAAATTGTATAAGTAATTTTGTTATTTTTTCACTCCCCATAAATTGATGTTTATTTTTCATTTAACCTCCTATTTTTCCCAATTTTTTATAAGCTTTGACATTATTTTTATAAACATTTTTCTCTCATCAGTATCAAGTATTTTTTCAACTTTATTTTGAAAAACATCTGATACTTCAAATATAATATTCAAAATCTCTTTTGACTTTTCTTCTAACATTAAATATGTTATTCTTCTGTCCTTTTGAGATACAATTTTTTTAATGTATCCTTTTCTTTCTAATTTGTCTGCTAAACTTGTAACAGTTGACTTGTCCTTAGATATTTTTTCAGCTATCTCTTTCATAGAAAGAACTTCAAAAATATGTAATAATATTATTATTCTTATATGGGAAAACCCCAACTCTGTTAAACCTCTTTCTCGCAACTGTACGTCCATAAAACAGCGATTCTTATGATATAATCTCGCTACATCACTATAAAGAGTATTCTCTAATTTTCTTTCTTTCACTTCTATCACCACATAAAAATTTAACATAAAATTAGTTTTATGTCAAACTATTTTTCTTAAATAAAATTACAAAAAAAACTGTACCTATGATTACTAATGCACTCTTAGGTACAGCTTAAATTCCCTTTTCTAATAATTTTTTACTCTTTTATTTATTCTCTTTTTCCTCTGCTTCTTTTTTATCAAGGTATGCTTTTTGTACTCTTTCTATTACTTCAAGCATCTTCTTTTGAATATGATCATATCCAACCTCTTTTACGTGAGGTAGATTACAGTTTGAACAATCTTTTATACCGTGAGGTGTATATTTAAAGTTTCCACCACACTCCTCTCCTAACATATATAGTGGACAGTAACAAAACATACAGTTAAAATCATCAAGATTTTTCATTTCGTGACAAGGGAAAAACTCACACTCTTTATGATGAATAAATTTATAGTTGTTCATAAGATACCTCCTAGTTTTAATTTCTATACTTTTACTATACCCTTTTTATCTCATTAAATCAAGATTAATATATTTTTTATTTTTTCCAAATAAAAAAAGGGTGTATAATTTTTGGTGTTGGTGCTTAAAGGCATTAACACCT
>JAUNAY010000128.1 GCA_030527385.1 Fusobacterium sp.
AGAATAACTTTCAATTATAGTCACAAGTTTATTAAAAAGATTTTCTACTCCTTTACTAGCTTCTGTCTCTGTTTCACCTGTTTTTAAAATTTTTCCCTCTAAAGACAATAGTCCATACTTAACCATTGTTCCACCAATGTCTATTCCTACTACTTTTTTTTCCAATTTTTTTCTCCTCACAATTAAGATTTTATTTACAAAATTTGTTCTATTTTTATAATTGTTCTCGTGTTCATAAAAAATAATATATATTTATTTTCTCACTTTGTCAATAATTTATATTTTTTTATAATTTTTTTCTTTTTTTGGAATTATAGACAAAATATAATATAATTCTCTATTTTTCTACATAATAAAGTATTTTTTAAATCAAAAATTCCTGTTTAAGAACAGTTTTTTCTAAAAAAAACTATTGACAAATAAATTGAAATAAATTATCATAAATTTATTAAAGAAAAATGTTCTCGTGAACATTTTAAAATTATAATATTATAATAAAAAAGAAAAATTTTGATCATTTTGAGAGAAGATTTAGGAGGTTTTTTATGAATTGGCATTGGTTTAACTGGGTTGTAATTTTACTTTATTTTGCTGGAATGTTTATGGTTGGAGTTTATTTTTCAAAAAGAACAACATCTACTGAAGATTATTTTAAAGCAGGTGGAAGAGTTCCTTCTTGGGTAACTGCTTGTAGTATTTATGCAACTGCACTATCTTCAATATCGTTTATAGCTATTCCAGCTTCTGTATTTAGCAAAGGTTGGTTACTTGGAATGGCACCTTTAGGAATTATTCCTATTGTTTGGGTTGCTGCTGTTATATTTGTTCCTTTCTTTAGAAGAGTTAATGTTACTACTGCATATGAATATCTTGGAAAAAGATTTGATAACAAATTTAGATTGATTGGAAGTTTAGCTTTTATTCTTTTCCACGTTGTTAGAATGGCAATTGTTCTATATCTTCCAACACTTGCTTTACAACAAGCTCTTCCATCTCTTAATCCTGTTGTATTAACAGTTGGAGTTGCTATATTCTGTGTTGCTTATACATCTATGGGAGGAATTGAAGCAGTTCTTTGGTCAGATGCTATTCAAACAATAGTTCTTTTAATAGGAGCTTTCCTAATTATAATTGCTGGATTTACTGCTGCTCCAGAAGGTATAGGACAAGGATTCCAAGCTCTTCAAGAGGGTGGACTTATGTTAAATAGTGACTTCTTTAGTTTAGACCTTGCTAAAATTAGTATTTGGACTATGCTTATTGGAGGATTTGTTAACTCTATCTACTCATATGTTGGAAGCCAAGATATAGTTCAAAGATACAATACAACTAAAAACGAAACTGAAGCTAAGAAAAGTTTATTTATGAATATTCCTCTTCTTTTAACAAGTATCTTCATATTTGTAGGAATGGGATCTGCACTATATATCTTCTTTAAATATAAAGCACAACTTCCTCAAGGAATTAATGGAAATGCAATTCTTCCATATTTCGTTATCCAATATATTCCTACTGGAATTTCTGGTTTAGTACTTGCTGCAATATTTGCTGCTGCACAATCAACAGTTTCTTCAAGTTTAAACTCTGTTTCAACTTGTATGACTTCTGATATCTTAGAACAATTAAGACCAGATATGAATGACGGACAAAAACTAAGCTTTGCTAAAGGATCAAGCTGGGTAGTAGGTATTTTAAGTACAATCCTTGCTGTACACTTCCTATATGCAGGACAAGGAGATATGTTCCTTTACTTCCAAGCTATAACTGGACTTCTTGGTGGACCTATTGCAGGTGTATTCCTAGTTGGTATCTTCTTTGATAAGGTTAATACTAAAGCTGTATGGGTAGGATTTATAGCTTCTATATTAATTGCTTTATACTTAACTGACCCTATGGGAATGGCTAGTGCTGTAATTCCTAACTATGTAAAACCACAAGTATTTGAATTTATGATCTCTTTCTTAATTATTGGAGGAAGTGTTATAGTATCTCTTCTTGCTTCTTTTGTAACTGGTAAACCTAGTGAAGAACAAATAAAAGGACTTACTCTTTCATCAGTAAAAAAATTACAAGAAAGATAATAAGAAAAAAATTAGGAGCTGTTGCAAATTGATGATTTTATATTATTAATTTGCTCAGCTTCTTTTTATTTTTACAAAAAAATAGAAAAATCATTTTTATAATTTCTAAAATTTAATTGATATTTTATTTTTGAACATCTTTTCAATAGATTCTCTCCAAACAAAAGTATATTTATTTGCATACGTTTCTATTTTATTTCCATAAATATATATTATATTTGTGGAAATATTCTCCATTTTAAAAATTATCTTGAAAAACTGCTCAAATAGTTCAAGCAGTAAGACTTCAATTTTAGTTAAAAATCTTGAAATAGTAAAATGGTCAGGAATTTTAAAGTTCTGTAACAGAAATCTAAATTTTATATTTTCCTGATAAGCGAGTTCAATTTTTCTTGTGGAGTATATCCCTCTGGAATACGCATAAAGTATGATAACAAATATTCTAACAGGATGAACCTTTGTTTTTACTTGCATTAACTTGCTAAAATCCATCACTTCTAAAATATCACTAAGTTTTCTCTCAAGATCAACTTCAGAAATTGATATTCAACAAGATGAAAAATTTTATATTGTGTTAAAAAAGAAAAAATGTTATTATTATAACTAGTTGTATTTTGCATAGGTATATTGTATTAGAAAATTGAAAAAATTTTAAGTACTTTATACCTTTTTTTATTTAAAAGAAAAAATGCTGAAAAGAATTTTTCTTCTCGTATTTTTGTATAGGCTATTTAGAAAATGCAACAGCCCCTTTTTTTAATATTTTTAGAGAAACAAATATAATAAAATTTATTGGAGGTATTACAAATGGCAAAAAAATCTTTAGAGGCATTAAAAGCAATAGCATTAGAAGAAGTTCAAGGCGTGACAAAAGTTCAAGATATGACAGAAGTGAGAGCAAAAGCAACTTATGCTATTTCAAAGAACAAAGGAACTGTCATTAAAGGAACTGTTGGTACTATGATTTTCAACTATGGTTTAGAAAATGATTCAATACTTGCACAAATTGGTGGAGGTTTAATGGTTGCAGCTTCCTTATGGGATTCTGGAAAAATTATAGACGATTTCAATGATTTTGATTCTGAAGCTTATATGTTAGAACTTGAAGCTAAAGAAAAGACAAAAGAAACTAAAGAAGAGAAACTTAAAAAGAGAGAAGAAGTCCTTAACCAACAAGAAGAAAAAATACAAAAAATGCAAGAAGATTTTTTCAAAATGTGTGAAAAATTCAAAAAGATTCAAAAAGCATTCGAACAAGAAAAAGCTCAATTCAGCAAAAATAAAGAAGAATCAAAATAAAATTAAGGGGTATTTTGCCCCTTTTTTTAATTTGTGAATGTTTGCCTGCTTCGTAGTCAAATATAACAAACAAAAAGCCTTTTTATACGAGCAATCAAACTACACAACCCCTTAATATAATTAAAACACACCAAACTAGAATAATATGTTTATTTATGGCTAATATGGGAATTTGTAAATATGATAATGAATATTTAAAATTTAAGCGAATAAACATATATATATAAATTCCGCAATTAATAATATTGATGTTAATACTAATATTATTGGCAACTAAATAACTCCAGTGATATTTTCGCTGGAGTTACTTGAAAATTTATTTATTTTTTTACCAACACCATTTGACAAAGAGCCAAAAAATAAAAAAAGCTTAGCAAATACTTATCCTCCCAGGAAGCTTCCCTCCAAGTACTTTCAGCGTTTATGGGCTTGACTTCTAGGTTCGGAATGTGACTAGGTATACCCCCATAGCTATTTTTGCTAAGCATATTATTGACTTATAAATAAGCTTGGCGAGTTCCTATCCTCCCAGGAGGCTTCCCTCCAAGTACTTTCAGCG
>JAUNAY010000129.1 GCA_030527385.1 Fusobacterium sp.
AAATAGAGAAAACATCCTTTTTGAAAAATTAAAAGATAAAGAACCTAAGAAAATTGCTATTATCTATGGAAATGGTGAAAGTTTTTTTATGACTGGAAAAAATCATTTTTTACAAGGATTGATGGATAAAATAAATTGTGAAAATATAGTGACATCTATTGATAACAGTGCCTTATTAAAAAGATCTGTTCCTTTTAGTATGGAACAACTTATAAAAGCTAATCCTGATGTTATTTTAAGATTGCCTACAAGTCAAACAAAAAATGGTGAAAGTTTTGAAGAAATTTTTAAGGCTAATCCAATATGGAAACTTACAAAAGCATATAAAAATAAAAAAATAATTGATATAGATCCTACACTTTTTAGAATGAGTGCTGGAGTCAATTCAATAGATGCTTTGGAGGAGTTATATAGATATGTTTATGAATAATAGCAAGCAAGAAAAAAAGATATTTTTAATTTTAGTTAGCTTGATTCTACTATGCTTTTTTGTGATTTTTTCAGTTAGATTTGGAAGTGTCAACTATTCTACTAGTGAAATTTTTAAAGGTATTTTTATTAAAAATTATGATGATGAGATATTAAAAGCGATTTTATGGGATATAAGAATTCCACGTATATTGATAGCTGTTATGGTAGGTTGCAATCTTTCTCTAGCTGGAGTTTTATTGCAAGCAGTTATGAAAAATCCACTGGCTGATCCTGGACTTACTGGTGTATCTTCTGGGGCAAGTGTCACAGCTTTAATAGTTATGATTCTTTTCCCTAAAACTATATTTTTTATGAATTTTTCAGCTTTTATAGGTGGAGCAATCGCCTGTGCCATTGTTTTTCTTTTAGCTTGGAAAAAAGGATTAAAACCTATTAGAGTCATACTTTCAGGAGTGGCTATAAATGCAATATTAGGAAGTA
Source organism: Fusobacterium sp. (assembly GCA_030527385.1). Classification (GTDB taxonomy): domain Bacteria; phylum Fusobacteriota; class Fusobacteriia; order Fusobacteriales; family Fusobacteriaceae; genus Fusobacterium_A. The sequence continues at coordinate 913 of JAUNAY010000129.1, forward strand.
TTACAGGGCTTATGTTCATACTTTTTAGTGATGAGATACAAGGGGTTTTATCTTGGTTAAATGGTAGTTTAAATGGTAAAAATTGGCGACACGTAATTGGGCTTTTTCCATATACACTTTTTGGTTTAATAGCTTGTTTAACTTTAATAAGAGATGCTAATATCTTACAACTTGGAGATAATTTTGCTATTAATTTAGGTATTGATATTCCTAAAAAAAGATTAAAACTTTGTGCTTTTGCTTGTTTTCTTACTGGAATATCCGTTGCAAATGTCGGATTAATAGGCTTTGTAGGGCTAATTGTCCCACATATTGCAAGATTGATTATAGGATCAGATCATACCTATTTGATACCATTCTCTGCTACTATGGGAGCTATTGTCTTAGTTGTGGCTGATACTCTTTCAAGAACTCTATTTTCACCTATTGAAATTCCAGCTGGTATTGTTATGGCTGTAATTGGTGTTCCTTTCTTCCTATATTTACTTAGAAAGGTAGGGGATTAATATGGAAATATTAAAAGGAAAGAATGTTCAACTAGCCTATGATGAAAAAGTTATAATAAATAATATTGATTTTTCAATAACTAAAGGAGAAGTTGTTTCAATTATAGGCACTAATGGTTGTGGAAAATCTACACTTTTAAAAGCATTAGCTAGAGTTTTGACTTGTAAAAAAGGTGAAATCTATCTTGAAAATAACAAGATAGAAACTATAAAAAATAAAGAGTTTGCCAAAAAACTTGCTTTTGTTTCTCAAAATAATGAAATTCCAGAGGATATAACTGTCTACGATTTTATTATGTATGGGCGTATTCCACATAAAAAATGGTATGAAATTTATAATGATGAAGACAGAAATATTGTGGATTGGGCAATTAAAATATGCCATTTAGAAAAATTTAAAGAGAGAAAGGTTATGAGTTTATCTGGTGGAGAGAGACAAAAAGTTTGGATTGCAATGGTGTTAGCTCAAAAAACAGAAATTTTACTTTTAGATGAACCTACTACTTATTTAGATATTTGTCATCAGTTTGAAATTATGGAATTAGTTAAAATGCTAAATAGAGATTTAGGGATTACTATTATTATGGTGCTACACGACATTAATCAAGCTGCACAATATAGCGATAAAATAATTGTATTAAAAGATGGGAAAAAATTTAAAGAGGGAAAACCTTTAGATGTTTTGACACCTGAGCTTATTAGAGAAGTTTATAGAGTCGATTCTACTATGGAAATTGAAAATAATATCCCTTATTTTAAATTAAAAGGAATTATAAATAATTAATTAGATATTTTTAGGAGGTATGATGTTTACTTACTTTGTTGAAGGTGGATTTATGATGTATCTACTAGCTATTTTATCAATAGCTGGATTAGGGACTATTTTGGAGAGGATATTTTATTTTTTAAAAAATGAGCAAGGAATTACAAAGGAGTTTAAAACACAAATTGTAGATCTTGTAAGAGAAGGAAAAGAGGAAGAAGCTATTGCTCTTTGTGACAAAACCAATAACTCTGTTTCTCGAACTGTAAAAAGTATATTATTAGCATATAAAAATGAAAACGATCTATACGAAAGCAAAGAAAAACTTATGAAAGAAAAAGCTTTAGAACAGATTGAAAATTTAGAAAAAAGGCTTTCTATTCTTGGTATAGTTTCATATATTTCTCCTATGGCTGGACTTCTTGGAACAGTACTTGGTATGATTAAATCTTTTAAAGCAATTGCTCTGCAAGGAGCTGGAGATCCAAATGTTGTAGCAAATGGAATTTCTGAAGCTCTTATAACTACTGCAGCTGGACTTCTTATTGCTATACCTGCAATTATTGCATACAATACTTTCAATAGAAAAGTTGATAAAATTATGCTTGAAATAGAAAAAACTTCAACTGCCCTAATTAATATTAAAGATTCAAAAAAGAGGTAAAAATTTATGAGAGAATTTAGAAGAGGAAAGAGTATTATTAATCCAGATATGACTCCCTTAATTGATGTAGTCTTTCAACTGCTTATATTTTTTATGCTAGTTACAACATTTAGCCAATACACAAAATTTGATATGAATCTTCCGAAATCTTCTGTTGAACAGATCAATAACTTAGAAGAAGGGGTTGAGCTTGTTATTGATAAAGATGGAAAATTTTTCTTTAAAAATGGAGACAGTTCAGTTGAGATTCCAAAAGAAAAATTTGAGCCTATGTTAAAAGAGTTTATGAATGGGCGTCAAGAGCAAACTCTTATTGTCAGTGCTGACAAAGATTTAAAATATCAAATTGTAATTGAAACAATGGGAAAACTAAAAAATATAGGTATTGAAAAAATTGAAATAAATAGCATAAAGTAGGTGAAATAATGAGATTTTATATTTTTTCTTTTTTCTTACACTTGTTATTACTATTTATCTTTTATAAAGCTCCTATTCAGGAGAAAAAAATTGATAGTAAAAATGTAGTTGTATATCTTACAGAAAAAAAGAATGAGGTTCAAGCACCTGCCCCTGCTCCAATTCAATCTTTTAATAGAGAGCCTATTCAAGAAAAAAAGAAACCTGAAGAGAAAAAAATTGAGAAAAAAGAAATAAAAAAAGAGATTAAAAAAATTGAAAAAAAGGTAGTTAAAAAGAAAGTAAAAAAAGTTATTTCTAAACCTGTTGAAGAAAATAATAGTGATTTAAAAGAGGAAAAAGAAAATATTTCTACTAATTCTGCTCCTTACAATCCTCTTGCTGGACTTGTTAAAGATGGAACTGGAACATATATAGGAGATCAAAAAGGTGGACAAGGAATTGGGTATAAAATAAAAAGAGAGGTGGAACCTCAATATCCAATTATGGCAAAAAAAGCTAATTTTAAAAAAGAAGTAGTTATTAAAACTAAATTTTTGGTAGGACTTAATGGTAAAGTAGAAGAGATAATATTTTTAGATAATTTTAGTTCATATGGTTTTAGAAAAGAAGTAGAAAAAGCATTAAAAAAATGGGAATTTGCACCT
>JAUNAY010000130.1 GCA_030527385.1 Fusobacterium sp.
AATGCAGTAAAAGTTGTTACAGATAAAAATGATTTTGCTATATATTTTTCAAGAAGTGTAATTCCATATCCAAGAAATCTAAATATGAATAATTACTATAAACACGTAGGAATATATGGGTATAAGAGAGATTTTGTAATGGAATATGCAAAAATGCCATCAACACCATTAGAACTTTCAGAATCATTAGAACAATTAAGAGTTTTAGAAAATGGATATAAGATAAAAGTATTGGAAACACCATATAAAATAATAGGTGTAGATACTCAAGAAGAATTAGAAAGAGTAAGAGAACATATAACTAAAAATAATATAGTTATTGATTAAGAATGGAGAAATAGATGTACAAAAATTTAAAATATATTTTTGGAATAATAGTTGCATTAAATATTTTTGTGGGTTGTTCAAACTCTAGTAAAAATACAGGAACTATTTTTAAACCTAGTGTACAAAAACCTCAACATATAGAGGGAAAATACGAGTTAGATTATAGCTTTTTCAAAAAAAATGATCTTCCTATTCCAAATAATTATAGAAGTGGAGTTGTTGATTATCTTTTACTTGGAAATGATGTTCATAAAAGTTATAGAGATGAATTTTTTGAAGAGTTAAATGAAGATGAAGTATTAGCTTTTTTTAAAGATACAAAAATAAAAGGATATGGAGATAACTCTAGTTATTGGAGATGGAAATTAAGTTTTACTGAAGATGAGTTTAATAACTCTGTAAAGTATAATCTTCCAATGGTGTATAAAACACGTCCAGCAGATGTTTTAACATTGGTAGGAGATCAATGGAAAAAAGTTCCAATAAATTCAAATAGTATTGGAGAAATCAAAGATGTTCAAGTTGCAGGAAGAGGAAGATCAGGTGTAATAACTTATCTACTAATTACTACAACTAAAAATAAATATCTGGTGGCAAAAGAATTAAATGTAAGAAAACTATTGACTGCTGATAAAAATAGCATAAAATCAGGAAGAGTGATAGGGTTGTATGGAGCTAAAGGAGGAGAAGATTATAGAACAACTCCTTTAAGAAAAAATATATCTTTACTTCCATCAGCATACTTTGCAATAGAAAAAAGTTGGGGGAAAGTAACTCTTTATGGTGGAGGAAATGGACACGGAGTTGGAATGCCTCAATGGACAGCTTATGATTTAACTAAAAATTATGATTATGATTATAAAGATGTTTTAAATAGATACTATCCAAATACTAAAATAAAAAATATGTATGGTATAAGGGGAGTAGAAAAAAATATAAGAGTAGGAATTACAAATAGTGGTGGAGGATTAGATCACACTAGAGTAGTTATATACAGTGGTGGAAAGATGAAAATTTATGGAACGGGATTTAAAATAAATGTTCCTATAAATCAAAAGGTAGAGATAGCAAATATAGGTGATAAACTTTCTATAAAAGTAAATGGAAAACAGAGAGTAAAAACTTCAAATTCTATTAAATTTATAGGAAATGGTTACTATATAAGAATAGTAGGACTTAGAAGAGCTCATACTACAACGCCAATGTATAGAGGAGTTATAGAGGTAAAGCCATCAAGAACTTCTAGCAGAGGAATGAGAGTAATTAATGAAGTTTATATTGAAGATTATTTAAAACAGGTTGTTCCTAGTGAGATGCCCCAAAGCTTTGGAGTAGAAGCATTAAAAGCTCAAGCTGTTGCAGCAAGAACGTATGCTTTAAGTGATTACTTAAAATTTAGATATAAAAAAGAGGGATTCCACGTAAAAGATACTACTGAAAGTCAAGTTTATAATAATCAGAAAGAGAATGAAGATGCTAATAGAGCAATAGAAGCAACAAAAGGAAAAGTGATGATATATAAAGATAAACCTGTTGATGCAAAATATTTTTCAACATCTGGTGGATATATGGAATCAGCAAATTATATATGGTAATAAAAGAACCTCTATCTTACTTGATAGAGGTTCTTTATTATAAACTAGCGTATTTTTTTGCTTGTGAATTGATAGCATTAGAGTAGACATAAAGTATGCTTTTTCCTTTTATAGTATTAATAATCTTAGCATTGACACTTTCAGGAACTGCAAAGCAACCAAGACTTCTACCTAATCTACCAGAAGATTTTATAAATTTTGGATTGGCATAATCTGCTCCGTGAACTACTATATTTCTTTTTTTAGCATTATCATTAACTCCTTTTTCTAATCCATTCAATCTTAATGAGTAGCCATTTCTACCATTATAAGATCCCTCAGTTAGAAAAAGTCCGACAGAGCTTTTGTTTGAATTAGTCTTATTAGAGAAACTTTTAGCATAAAGGTCTCCAGTATTTTTTCCGTGAGCTACATATGATTGTAAAAGAATAGTTTTTTTATCTAAATCAAGTACAAACATTCTTTTTTCGGTAGATGGAAGAGAGAAATCAACTATTGTTAAAATATTTTTTTCTTTGTTTTTAATTTTGTTGAACCCTTTAACAGCTTGATCAAAAGCTTGATAATTGATAAGTCCGTGAAGTTTCATCTCATTATATAATTTTTCAGTGTAGGATTGATTACTCTTCTGCCCAAAAACAGTTAAAGATAATAAAATACCAATAAAAAAAATAAGTACTCTTCTACCAAAATTCATTTCAAACTATTCTCCTTACTAACAAAATCTTTTTACTAATAACTCAGCAATCTTATAAAACATAAAAAGTCCTATTCCAAAATATGAAACTAAAAGAACAGAAGCTCCAAATCTATTATCAACTTCATACTCTTTTTCTTTTTCAACATCAGTATATACTTCTTTATCCATATTTTCTAATTCTTCCAATTCTAATTTTTCTCTCATAGTTAACATTTTTTTATTCCTCCATAATTAATAATTTTTTGTTGTAATAATTTATGAAAGAATATTTCTAAAGCCGTAACACCCGAGTTTTATATCTGCTTAATATAGAGTAACTTTTTATATTATAAAAAAACTCTTTTACATTTTCTAATAAAAATATTTTTGTATTAAAGTTATTGGCTGGAGCAAAAGTCGTTGGAAGTAAATCTCTCCAAGTAATAACTTGATTAGTATGATTGGGTTGTATCTCACTAGAGATATAATTTTGAATTGGTTCACTTTCGTGAAGAAGAATTATATTTGTTTGTGCATTATCATAACTTAAAGAAGGTTTAGTATGACTAAAATGATAAGTTGAAGTAAATAATGCAAATATGATAGCTATTAAGAAATAAGTAATTTTAAACTCTGTATTTACTTTTTTAGTATCCATTTTAGTTCACTCTCCTTTAAAAATTTACAAGTATATAATACTATTTTATTGAAAGAATTTCCACTCTTTTTTGCAATGCTATGTAAAAATTTTTGTTCAATATCCAAACTTTTTATATAAATAAGATTATTTGTGATATAATTAGATAAGGAGAAAAATTTAGTTGGAGAGGAGCAAAAAATATGAAATATGAGGAGTTAGAAGAAAAATTAAACTTTATAACACATTATATAGGAACAGGAATGGCAATAGCAGGTTGTATAGCACTGATTGTACACGCTGTTAAAGCTGGACAGATAGATTATATTGTAGGTAGTGCTATATTTGGAGGAGCTTTAATTTTGATGTATAGTATGTCGGGGACTTATCATCTTCTTGAAGGAGGAAAAATAAAAAGAATATTTAAAGTTTTGGATCATTCAGCAATATATATTTTAATATCAGCTTCATATACACCATATTTATTAACAGTATTAACAGGAAAAAGTAGATGGGTATTGTTTGCTTTTCAATGGGGATTGACATTCTTAGGCATTATATTTAAAATTAAATTTGCAGGAAAATTTGAAATTTTATCAACAATAATATATATTATAATGGGGTGGGTAGTTGTTTTTGTATTCAAAGA
>JAUNAY010000131.1 GCA_030527385.1 Fusobacterium sp.
GTATATGAAAAGGTAAGAACAGAGTTTTACTCACCTGTGGAAGATTTAAAAATATTTAAACATATAAAAACTGTAAATTGTACTGGAAAATCATTTATAAAAGAGAATGAGAGTATAAAAAATCTTTTTGATATGACGCCTTATAAGTGGAGAAGTCCAAAAGAGGGAGTGGAAAGATTATTCAGTTTAGATAGTTTAGAGATAACAATAGATGTAAATATAGATATTTTTGAGAAAGAGTAGTAAACTAAAAAAGGAAAGTTATGATATTAGGAATAGGAAATGACATTGTAGAAATATCAAGAATAGAAAAAGCTATATCAAACGAAAAATTTTTAAAACGTGTTTATACTGAAAAAGAGATTGAAATTATAGAAAAAAAAGGAGTTCCATCAGCTAGTTATGCTGGAAGATTTTCGGCTAAAGAAGCTATATCAAAAGCATTGGGGACAGGGGTAAGAGATTTTAATTTAACAGATATTGAGATTTTAAATGATGAACTTGGAAAACCTTTTGTTAATTTTAAAAATAATCTTTTAGAAATAATGAAGGGGAAAAAAATGGAAATTTCAATTTCACACTCTAAGGAATACGCCACAGCAGTAGCAATTTTGGTAGAAAAGGAGCGATAAAGAATGGTAACAAAAGAGTTTTATAAAGAACTTGAAGAGTATATTAACACATTAAAAGACAAAAGAGATGATGTAAAAATTTTAAATTTTGTAATTGAAAAAATAGATAGTATCCCTGTTGAAGTTCAAAAATTTATAGCAGAAAAAACAGGACTTATGGAAATATCAATAGAAAATACTATTAATTTTTATCCTAAATTTAGAAATAAAGCATCAGGAAAAAAATTAAAAGAGGTTGCTATTTGTGTAGGAATGACTTGTGGAAGTTGGGGTAAGGGATATTATGATGAACTTGCTAAAATTCTTGAAATAGATGAAAATGGTATTTCAAAAGATGGGAAAATACAACTTACTACAAAAAGATGTTTTGGTAGATGTGCAAAAGGACCAAATATGTCAATAGATGGTACTATATATAGTATGGTAACTATGGAAGAGATAAAAAGAAGATTAGATTTAAAATAATCGGAGGGAAAATTTTGGATATATTAGATATAAAAAGAGAGTTTTCAGAGTACAAACAAACAATAGATGATATAAGGGGGTCTCTTTGACTTAGAAAAGAGAGAGAAAAAAATAGCAGAACTTGAAAAGAAAACAATGGAAGATAATTTTTGGAATGATAAGAGAAAGAGTTCAGCTATAATAAAAGAGATGAATGGAGAAAAGGAGATTGTAGCAGAATTTAAAAAACTTGAATCTGAAGTGGGAGAAGAGGAAGTTTTAATAGATTTTGTTGAAATGGGAGAAGTAGATTTTCAAGAGGAGTTAGAAGAGAAACATAAAATTCTTGGAAAAGATTTAGATCATTTTGATACAAGACTTCTTTTAGATGGGGAGTATGATTCAAATAATGCTATTGTAACAATACATTCAGGAGCAGGAGGAACAGAGGCTTGCGATTGGGCAGATATGTTATATAGAATGTACTCAAGATGGTGTAATGATAAAAAATATAAGATAAGTGAAATGGACTTTATGGCTGGAGATAGTGTTGGTATTAAATCTATAACTTTTTTAGTTGAGGGGAATAATGCTTATGGTTATTTAAAAAGTGAAAAAGGGATTCATAGATTAGTAAGAATCTCTCCTTTTGATGCAAATAAAAAAAGACACACATCTTTTGCTTCAGTGGAAGTAGTGCCAGAGGTTGATGAAAGTGTTGAGGTAAATATTAAACCTGAAGATTTAAGAATAGATACATATAGAGCAAGTGGAGCAGGAGGACAACACGTTAATATGACTGATTCGGCTGTTAGAATAACACACTTGCCAACTGGAATAGTAGTAACTTGTCAAAGAGAAAGATCACAGTTGAGTAACAGAGAAACTGCAATGAAAATGTTACAATCAAAACTTTTAGAGGTTGAATTAAAGAAAAAAGAGGAAGAGATGAAAAAAATTCAAGGTGAACAAAGTGAGATTGGTTGGGGTAACCAAATAAGATCATATGTTTTCCAACCTTATACTTTGGTAAAAGATCACAGAACATCTGCTGAATCTGGAAATATAAAAGCAGTTATGGACGGAGATATAGATATCTTTATAAATGGTTATTTGAGATGGAACAAATCTAAATAAAGCATAATTATGAGATATTATTCAAATATTATATAGAAAAAATAATAAAACTATGTTAAAATATATGGTAAATTAAAAAACTTAAAGGGGTGGAGAAATGGAAAAGAGAGTAAGAACTAGAATAGCGCCATCACCTACTGGGGATCCACACGTAGGAACAGCCTATATAGCACTTTTCAACTTAGCTTTTGCACATGTAAATAATGGAGACTTTATTTTAAGAATAGAGGACACTGATCAGAATAGATATACAGCAGGATCAGAACAAATGATATTTGACGCATTACACTGGCTTGATTTAAGTTATGCAGAAGGTCCAGATGTAGGTGGAGAATATGGACCATATAGACAATCTGAAAGATTTGAAATATATGGAGATTATGCTAGAAAACTAGTAGAACAAGGAGGAGCATATTACTGCTTCTGTACTCAAGAAAGACTTGAAAAATTAAGAGAAAGACAAAAAGCTATGGGAAAAGCTCCAGGATATGATGGACATTGTAGATCTCTTACAAAAGAAGAAATTCAAGCAAAATTAGATGCTGGAGAACCTTATGTAATTAGATTAAAAATGCCTTATGAAGGAGAAACAGTTATAAAAGATAGATTAAGAGGAGACATCGTATTTGAAAATAATAAAATAGATGACCAAGTTTTATTAAAAGCAGATGGATTCCCTACTTATCACCTAGCAAACGTTGTTGACGATCACCTAATGGGAATTACACACGTAATTAGAGCTGAAGAATGGATAGCTTCAACTCCTAAACATATTCAATTATACAAAGCATTTGGTTGGGAAGCACCTGAATTTATTCATATGCCTCTACTTAGAAATGCTGATAGAACAAAAATATCAAAAAGAAAAAATCCAGTATCATTAAATTGGTATAGAAGCGAAGGATATTTAAAAGAAGGAATAGTGAACTTCCTAGGATTAATGGGATACTCTTTTGGAGAAAACAAAGAGATATTCACATTAAAAGAGTTTGTTGAAAACTTTAATATAGATAAAGTATCGCTAGGTGGACCAGTATTTGACCTTGTAAAACTTGGTTGGGTAAATAATCACCATATGAGAATGAAAGATCTTGATGAACTTACAAAATTAACAGTGCCTTTCTTCCAACAACAAGGATATATTGGTGAAGATGTAAGTGAAAAAGAATATGAAGCTATCAAAAAGATGGTTGCAATATTAAGAGAATCAGCTCAAACTATGAAACAAATAGCTGTAGAAGCTAAATGTTACTATGAAGATGAGTTTGAACTTCCAGTAGTTACTGAAGAAATGAATAAAAAAGAAAGAAAGAGCGTTGAAAAATTAAATGCTTCTATTGAAGATCCTGTTGGAAAAGAAGCTATAAAATTATTTATAAGCAAACTTGAAAAATGGGAAAAAGAAGAATTTACAGTAGATGAAGCAAAAGATCTTTTACATTCAGTAATGGACGAATTAGGAGAAGGACCAGCAAAAGTATTTATGCCACTAAGAGCAGTAATAACTGGACAAGCTAGAGGGGCAGATCTATTTAATGTACTTTACATCATAGGAAAAACAAGAACATTAAACAGAATTAAAACTATGGTTGCAAAATATAACGTATTATAAGATTTTA
>JAUNAY010000132.1 GCA_030527385.1 Fusobacterium sp.
TAATAAAATAAAAATGTAATGAAATATTATCATAAACAAAAGAAAATGATTTTTTAATTCAATCATAAAGGAGATGGAAGTTAAATGGAAAATACTATGCTTTTAAAAAACGGGAAGATTGTTTTAGCTGACAGAATCATCACAGGAAACGTTTTAGTAGTAGATGGAAAGATTAAAAAAATAATGGAAAAAGATTCTCCACTATATGAACAAGGAATAGATTTACAAGGTAAATATGTTGTGCCAGGATTTATTGATGTACATATTCACGGAGCAAACGGTGCAGATGCTATGGACGGAACAATAGAAGCTTTAAAAACTATCTCAACTTTCGTAGCAAAACACGGAACAACTAACTTTTTAGCAACAACTCTTACAAGTACAAAAGAAAATCTTGAAAATGTTTTGTCAAAAGCTGGAGAATTACAAAATAAAGAATTAGATGGAGCTAATATATTTGGAGTACATATGGAGGGACCATATTTTGACGTTCAATATAAAGGAGCTCAAAATGAAAAATATATAAAACCTGCTGGAATTGAAGAGATAAAAGAATTTTTAGCAGTTAAACCAGGACTTGTAAAATTATTCTCTATGTCACCTAAAGGTGATTCAGCTTTAGAAGCTATTAAATTTTTAAGAAGTCAAGGAGTAGTAGTTTCTATTGGACACTCTGCTGTATTCTTTGATGATGTTCAAAAAGCTATAAAGGCTGGACTTGGACACTCAACTCATACATTTAATGGAATGAGAGGAATTAATCACAGAGAATTAGGTGTTGCAGGGGCTGTTTTAAACAGTGATGACATTATGGCTGAAGTAATTTTTGATAAAATTCACGTTCACCCAGAAACAGTAAGACTTATGATAAGAGCTAAAGGTGTAGATCATATTGAATGTATCACAGACGCAATGAGTGCTACTGGACTTCCTGAAGGAAATTACAAATTAGGAGAATTAGATGTTTACGTAAAAGATAGTCAAGCAAGACTTGTAAGCAACGACTCACTTGCTGGAAGTGTACTTACTCTGGATAAAGCATTTAAAAATATAATAGAACTTGGATACAGTATTTTTGACGCAGTAAAAATGACAAGTACAAATGCTGCTAAAGAGTTTGGACTAAATACTGGGGAAGTAGCAGAAGGAAAAGATGCTGACTTAGTAGTTCTTAACCCTGATTATAGCGTAGATATGACTATTGTAAAAGGTAAAGTTAAATATCAAGCATAGTTAAAAGTAAATTAAGATACTTAGGCTATAAACAAAAAAGTTTATAGCCTTTTTATTTTAAAAATTAAAAATAGAAAGAGGAAAAAATGGAAAAAAATCAACAAGCACAAAAATTAGGAAATGAACCTTTAAAAAAATTATTTGTTATTATGGCAGTCCCATCAGTACTAGCTCAACTGATAAATGTTCTTTACAACATCGTAGATAGAATCTATATTGGACACATTCAAAATACTGGCTCTTTAGCACTTACAGGGGTTGGAGTAACATTCCCAATAATTATGGTGGTATCAGCTTTTAGTGCATTTGCAGGACAGGGAGGAGCCCCTCTTGCTTCAATTGCTTTAGGAGCAAAAGATAAAAGAAAGGCAGAAAAAATCTTAGGAAATAGTACAGCATTACTATTAGTTTTTTCAATAAGTTTGACTTTGATATTTCAAATTTTTAAAACTCCACTTTTATATGCTTTTGGAGCTAGTGATAATATTATTGGTTTTGCACAAGATTATATTGGTATCTACCTTTGGGGAACAGTATTTGTAATGCTATCTTTAGGTTTAAACACTTTTATAAGTGGACAAGGAAATGCTAGAATAGCAATGTTTTCTGTTTTAATTGGAGCAGTTACAAATATTATTTTAGATCCGATATTTATTTTTGTTTTAAATATGGGAGTTAAGGGAGCAGGACTAGCCACTATTATATCTCAAGCTTTCAGTGCAATCTGGGTAGTAAATTTTTTAACTTCTAAAAAAAGCGTAATAAGAATAAAAAAAGAAAATATAAGATTAGATAAAACTTTTTTAAAGAAGATAGGTTCTCTTGGGTGTTCACCATTTATAATGCAAAGTACAGAAAGTTTAGTTTTATTAACTCTAAACTCTGGACTTCAAAAGTATGGTGGAGATCTATATGTTGGTTCTATGTCAATTTTAACAAGCGTATTACAACTAATTTCAGTGCCAGTTTCTGGAGTAACACAAGGAATTCAACCAGTAATCAGTTATAATTTTGGAGCAGGAAATAGAAAAAGAGTAGTAAAAACTTTTAAGGGGTTATTAGTAGTCTGTTTAACAGTTACTTTGGTTATGGGGGGAATAGCTATTTTACAACCAAGTATCTATGTAAGAATGTTTACTGATTCACCAGAATTAGTTGAATTAACAGAGAGAATAATGCCTATATTTGTTTTGGGTATGAGTATTTTCGGAATACAACAAGCTGTACAAGGAACTTTTTTAGCACTTGGACAAGCAAAATATTCAATATTTATAGCTCTTTTAAGAAAAGTTATACTTCTTGTTCCACTTGCAATAATTTTACCGAAATTTATGGGTGTTAAAGGTATATATATTGCAGAACCTGTGGCAGATATAACTTCAGTAACAATAGCAATAATAACGTTTAGTCTAACTTTTAAGAAAATATTAAAAAGTTGTAAAAAAAGAGTTGCATAATTAACTTTTAATATTAAAATAATAAAAAAATTATTTTAGTTAAATAAAGTTTATTTCGGAAAAAATATTTTTTAGATAACAATTTTTTAAAAAAATATTTGACAAATAAAATCAATGGGTATATAATCCATTTCAACAACAAAGAATAAGCCATCAAGAGAGACCGAGGGACTGGCCCGTTGACGTTTCAGCAACCTACTTTTTAAAGTGTGGTGCTAATTCCAGACAGATGGAAGCTATCTGCTATTTCGATCTCTATTACTTGATGGTAATAGAGATTTTTTTATTTCTTAGGGAGGAATTATGATAGAGCTAAAAAACATTACAAAAACTTACATCAATGAAAACGTAGAAATAAGAGCCTTAAAAGAGACGAACTTATCTTTTCAAAAGGGAGAGATAATAGGGATTATAGGTTATTCAGGAGCAGGAAAAAGTACTCTTCTTAGATGTATTAATCTTTTAGAAAGACCAACATCTGGAGAGGTTATCATAGATGGAGTAAACCTAAACAAATTAGGAGATAAAGAGTTAAGAGATACTAGAAAAAAAATAGGAATGGTTTTCCAACATTTTAATTTAATGAAAAGTATGACTGTGGCAGAAAATATAGCTTATCCCTTAAAGGGAACAGGACTTTCAAAAGACGGAATAAACAATAGAGTAGATGAACTTTTAGAGCTTATAAATTTAAAAGATAAAAAAGAAAACTATCCATCTCAACTAAGTGGTGGACAAAAACAAAGAGTTGGAATAGCAAGAGCTTTAGCAAATAAACCTAGTATAATCTTGTGTGATGAAGCTACATCGGCACTTGATCCAGAAACAACAGTTTCTATACTAAAACTTTTAAAAAGAATCAATCAAGAATTAGGTGTTACAATAATTCTTATTACTCACCAAATGGAAGTTATAAAAGAGATTTGTGATCGGGTTATAGTTATGGAAAATGGAGAAGTTAAGGAGCAAGGAGACATTGTAAAGATTTTCTCTCAACCAAAAGCTAAAATTACTAAAAGATTTTTATCAACAATTTTTGGAAATGAAAATAAAATCAATGATTATCTTGAAAATATCCCAATAAAAAATAATGAACATATCATTAAGTTATCATATATTGGAGATAATACAGATGCTGCAT
>JAUNAY010000133.1 GCA_030527385.1 Fusobacterium sp.
CTATGGAAGAAATAGAAAAAGCATTAAATTATAAAAAAGATTTTGAAAGGAGAATTTCAAATGAAAACATTAAATGATTTATTAAATGAAAGATTAAAAGATGAAAATTTCAAAAAAGAATGGGAAGCATTTCAACCTGAACTACAATTAATGCAACAATTAATAAAGGAAAGAAGCAATCAAAACATCTCTCAAAAGGAACTAGCTGACAGAATGGGTACAAAACAAGCTAATATATCAAGAATAGAAAATGGGAATGCTAATCCCTCACTAGATTTTTTAAAAAGACTTGCTAAAGCATTAGGCAAAAAATTAGAAATAAAATTTGTAGATTAAAATAAAAAGTTTACAAATTAAAAAAAGCTTGAGTTTTTAGCCCAAGCTTTTTTATTTAAAACCTATAACCTATCTTTGCACTTACAAAATTATTATCTCTATTTCCGATAGTTTTTCCAGCTTCTAACCCAAGCAAAACACCATCTTTTTCATATTCTGCCCCAATTTTAAAACTTGTTCCTCTATCTTCATCAAGATCAATTCTACCTTTTTCCACAATTCCACTATATTGATAATCTAAATCTTTATCATCTCTAAACTCATATGAATATTCCAATTCCCCATAAAGACTTAAATTCTCAAATTTTTTATAAATTTTTGTACCAACTTTTGGCTCAACAAATAGTACATCTTGGTTGTCAATATCTATTTTTACCACTGAATTTTCTTCAAAATCTTCAGATTTATAATATCCAAAATCTACTCCGAAATATGGCTCTACATCAACAAAAGAGTTATATCTTTTTGAGATCTCTCCATAAGCTTTTACAATATATGAATCAAATTTTGAATCTCCAGAGCTTTTAAAACTTTTCATCTCTCTTGTGATTTCATTAAAATAATAATTTCCATTAACTCCATATTTTAAGTTAAAATCATCATATTTTTTATATCTGTCATAAGCTAGATACAAACTATTTGTTTCTCCATTGCTGTCATCTTTAAAGTCAACATCGCTATATCCATAACCTAACGATACATACCCATCTTTTATAGCAAAGCTTCCCAAAACCCCAGTAGTTTTCATTTTATAACCAACTACACTATCCTTACTATCAAGTTTGTTATAATCTCCAATCAATGCAAAATTATAATCTTTTTCTCCAAGAGTTTCTATAATATCAACTTTTGTAGATTCAAATTTTCTTGATATATCCTTAGCTATCTCAATATTATTAGCATACAAGCTCGGTGTCAAATCTCTTAAATTTTCATTTAAACCATTAATATTTGAAATATCTAACAAATCTATAAGCTTTTTACCGTCACTATTTAAAGAATTATAATTTTCTTCTGAGAAATATCTATCTAACATCTTAGCCGAACTTAAATAGTTACTATTAGCAAAATCTGATATATTTTTATCATTTCTAATTAATTTACTATTATAATCTCCATCTTCATCTTTTTCTAATTTACTATCATACAAAATCGAATTTGAAACAAGTTTATAATTTTCATTAAACTCTATTTTATCAGCATCAAAAACCTTTTCAAATGTATAATTTTCTTTATAGCTTCCCTTTACTATATCCCCATCAACTACTATATTTCCATTTATATTTATGGAGTCAGCTTTAACTTTACCATAGTTTTCCTCATCTGTACCACTTATCATATAAGTTCCACCAACTGCTGAAATAGTGGCATTATCTGTATAAGTAATAGTTCCACTATTGATAACTTGCCCTCCATTTATTGCTTGTAACTCATTATTTTTTATAGCTTGGTTGCTAGAATCAATCACTATATTCCCTCTATTTTCAGCAACAGATCCAGTCCCGTCTGCTACCATTGCTCCTTTAGCATTAGCTGAAAGTGTAATAGTTCCCTCATTTAGCACATATCCGTGATTATTAGCATACATTCCATATCCATTTCCCAAAATATTGATATTTCCTGTGCTATTATTTCTTCCACTAGCTTGGTACCCAGCATATATACCAATACCATTACCTGCTATATTTATATCTCCATTGTTAATAGCAATGCTATTTTTACCCACAACTGATATTCCTATACCATTTGGTGAATCTATATTTATAACATCATTATTTACACCACTTGCCCTGTGAAGCTTCATTCCAATTACATTGTTACCTTTTAAAGATATTTCACCATTATTTATAACTGTTTTAAATTCTTTAGAGTTTATACCTAAAATACCTACTAAATTATTTCCATTTCCACTTATTGTTCCACTATTTATAACACTAGAATTTTCTCCATAGATTCCTACTGCACTGTCTCCTCCAAGAACTATATCTCCAAGATTTTTAACCTCTCCATTCTTAGAGTATATTCCATAAGAGTACCCAGTCAAATCTGTAATTTTATCAATTCCAGAGCCTAAAATAGCCTCTGCTCCCTCACTGTCTACAATCTCGATAGTTTTACCATATGGAACTTTTACATTCTCACCCTTTGCCCCTATCACACTGTTTCCACTCATAGATATAATATCTTTATTTTCATATTTTCCGTGAAAAATATCTCCATTTTTATAAGCCAAAACCCCTGTGTTAGAGTCTGGTTTTGTAATATCAATATTTGGTTTTTGTATCTCTGGAGGCTCTGGCAAAGGAGTAGGTGCTGGAGCTGATGAACCTCCACCACCGCCTCCTCCCCCTCCACCACCACAAGCTGTAAGAGCAAGAGTTGCTAATATTGAAATTATTATTTTTTTGTAAATATTTTCTGTTTTCATATCCATATTTTTCCCCCAATATTAGAATTTATAAGTGAAATCTACTCCAATTTGATCATTTTCTACATCATTTATTAACTCTTTTGTATAATTTAAACCAACTGAATATTTGTCTTTGTAAGAATAATCTAGTCCTATATTAAGATCTAAAGATTTTTTGTCCAACTCTCTAAGCTCCTCTTTATAATATGGATTGAATGCTGATACTTTTAGACTCATATCTTCACTGTCTCTATATATATCATAAGCATAGTTAATTCCACCAACTAGATCAATTTTGCTATTTTCATAAGTTAGAAGATTGTATTTTGCCTTAGCTCCCACTCCAGCAGTGATATAATAAGTGTCTATTTTGTCAGCTGAAGCCCCAAATTTTCCATTCTCTTTAAAATCTTCTTGGTTAATATATGTAAAATCAAGGTTTAAGCTAGGTGTCAAACTAAATCTGTCATTTATCTTATAATCCTTATAAAGTGAGTTATTTAAACTCAAAGTATAGATGTCCAAATCTCCCTCTTTAAGCCCTGTATATGCCACTTGATCAGCTATTCTTCTATTTTCAGATTGGTTATATCCAAAAGATAGATCATTAAATATCTTAGCAAATCCCAAATCATAATCTGAATATCCTCTAATATTCCAAGTTGTAACCTTGTTTTGACTGTTTGATGTGTAGTCAATATCAGATTTCATATATGCAAACCCTGTTCCAACTCTCAATTTTTCAGATATATTATTGTTATAACCTACCATTATACCAGAACTTTTTCTGTCAAATCCGACTGTTTTTGAGTCTGCTCCAAGCTCTGATTTGCTATTTATATACTTAAATACCAAACCGTCACTATTGTTGTTTATAGCAAAATCTTTAAATTGTCCGTTCAAATCACGAGTGATGTCATATATTTGAGCTGGAAGTGTAACTAATGTGTCCTTTCCTGTAACCTCGTCCACAGCTTTGTCAAATCCTGCTTGATCCTCTCCTTGAGCTAATAGTCTATATACCTCTAATTGCTCACTATTTGCTGTATCATAAGATGTTTCAAATATA
>JAUNAY010000134.1 GCA_030527385.1 Fusobacterium sp.
TGCACCAATAGCTGATGTAATAATTGGAGAAGTAGAAAAATTATAGAAATATTAAGGCTCTTTGTCAAATGGTGTTGGTAAAAAAAATAAATAAATTTTCAAGTAACTCCAGTGATGTTTTCGCTGGAGTTATCTAATTGTCAATAAATTATTATTAATTAAAATTCTAGCTCCAAAATAGTAGAAGATTTTATATTTATATATGTATATTTTTATTAAAAAAAGGTGTTAATGCCTTTAAGCACCAACACCAAAAATTATATCTAATTTTTATTACATCCTATACTGTGTATTATAAAGTTCATAATAAAAACCGTTTTTACTCATCAAATCAGAGTGTGTTCCTTGTTCAATAATATGTCCATCTTTTAAAACTAATATAAGGTTAGCGTTTTTGATAGTAGAAAGTCTATGGGCAATAATAAAACTTGTTCTACCTTTTACTAGATTTGAAATAGCTTTTTGTAAAATTATCTCAGTTCTTGTGTCAACTCCACTTGTAGCTTCATCAAGTATTAAAAATTTAGGATTAGAAGCAATAACTCTTGCAATGGTAATAAGTTGTTTTTGCCCTTGAGATAAAACCATATTATCTTCACTAATTACAGTATCATATCCTTGAGGGAGCTTAATGATAAAATCGTGGGCACAAGCAAGTTTAGCACTTTCGATAACTTTATCTAAAGAGATTTCACTATTACCATAACTTATATTTTCTTTAATTGTACCAGTAAAAAGCCAACTATCTTGCAATACCATTCCAAAAAGTTTTCTAATATCTTCTTTTTTATACTCTTCAATATTTTTATTATCCAATAAAATTGTACCAGAAGTTATATCATAAAATCTCATAAGTAGGTTAACAATGGTAGTTTTTCCTCCACCAGTAGGACCAACGATAGCTACTATCTCTCCATCTTCAGCTTTAAAAGAGAGATTTTTTAATACTGGAGTCTCTTGATTATATGAAAAGTTTACATCTCTAAATTCTATTTTTCCCTCTAAAGAATTTAAGTCTATACTTAAATTTCCTTTTTCAATATCTTCAGGTTGTTCAATAAAGTTAAAGAAACGTTCAGCACTTACAATTACAGTCTGGATAATACTATATGCTTCGGAAATACTAGCAATAGGACGATTAAATAGTTTTGAATAGATAACAAAACTTGAAAGTCCTCCAAGAGTAATTTTTCCATTTAACATAAATATTGCACCAATTAGAATAATCAAAGAGTATCCCAGATTTCCAATAAAGTTTAGAGTGGGGAAATTAAACCCAGCTAAAAATAGTGATTTTATAGCATTTTCCTTATAGTTAGAATTAAGCTCTCTAAATTTAGAAATAGCTCTATTTTCATAGGAAAAAGATTTTACTTCAGCTTCTCCAGTTAATATTTCATCGACATAACTGTTTAATTGTCCTAAATATTTTTGTTGTACTCTTCTTTTTTCTCTGCTTTTTTTAGATATTTTTTTTAAGAAATATCCAGCAAAAGTGACCAAAAATATTTGTATTAAAGTTAAGGCTGGGCTGATATACAGCATAATTCCAAGTGCTGTGGAAATAGTTAAAAGATTTACTACAACACGAGTTCCAATTTGAGATAGAGAACCACTAATATTATCAATATCATTTATCATAATTGTTATAATATTACCTTGTGCAACTCCATCAAAATATTTAAGTGGAAACTTATGTATTTTTTCAATTCCATCTTTTCTCATACTATTTACAATATCTTGAGATATGATATTCATTTTAATATTTTGTATAAGGGTTAAAACAGCTCCAGTTATATAGGAAAATAGTAAAAGAATAGATAATTTTCCTAGTTGTACATAGTTAGATTTTTCCATATTAAGATGTATTTCATTGATTCCTTTTCCTACTAGATATGGACCAACTAAAGTAAGCAAATTACCTATAATTGCCAAGATAATAAGGAAAATAAATTCAAATCTATATTTTACAAGATATGGAAAAAGTTTTTTTAATATATTATTTTTCACAATATTTTCCTCCTGGAATACATATTTCTTGAGACTCACAGATTTCTCTATATACTTCACAACTGTTAATAAGGTTATTATGAGTATCAAAACCTGCTATTTTTCCATTGTCAAGAACAATGATTCTGTCGTGTTTCATAAGAGAAGCAACTCTTTGAGATATAGTAAGTATAGTTGTATTTTTTAAATATTTACTCAATCTATTTTTTAAATTGTATTCAGTGATAAAATCAAGAGCAGAAAAACTATCATCAAAAATTAAAATTTCTGGCTGTTTTATTAATGTTCTAGCTATTGAAATTCTCTGTTTTTGTCCTCCAGAAAAATTTGTTCCACCCTTAGTAACAGTTGTTTTGTATTGATTAGGAAGTTTTTCAATAAACTCTTTTCCTTGCACAATATCAACAATCTCTTTGATCTCTTCATCACTTGCATTTTCTTTCCCCCAACGAATATTTTCTTCAACTGATTGGGAGAAGAGGAAAGATTTTTGTAAAACAATACCGATTTTATTTCTTAATTCTTGTTCATCATATTTGTTTATATTTACTCCATCAATTAAAAGCTCTCCTTTAGTAGCTTGATAAAATTTAGGAATAAGAGAGATAAAAGTAGTTTTTCCAGAGCCGATACTTCCGATAATTCCTATATTTTCTCCTCTTTTAATTTTTAAATTTATATCTTCTAAAACATATCTATCAGTTCCATCATATGAAAAAGAAAGATTTTTAAACTCGATAATATTGTCTGTTACAACTTTTTCAAAATCTTCTTGAGAAAGATTTTCTATATTTTCAGATAAAATTTCTTTAACTCTTTTATATGAAATAGCTGTACGACTATACAGGGTAAACAAAAAAGATAGAGCATTCATAGAGAAAAGAAGCATATTGAGATAGTTTATGAAAGCTACAACCTCTCCTAAGTGCATTTTTCCATAACTTACTCTAATTCCTCCAAACCAAAGTACAGCAACAACTCCTAAATTCATAATTAAAGTTATAAATGGAAGTTTGCTAGACATTAAGTTATCAGCCTCAACAGTTTTTGCTTTTAAATCATCATTTTTTAATCTAAATTTTTCTTTTTCAATATTTTCCTTTGATAAAGCTCTAATAACTCTAATCCCTGTTAAATTTTCTCTTAGTACTAAAGTGAGATTATCAAGTTTTTTTTGAACTTCACTATATTTGCCAAAAGATTTTTTCATATAGTAAAGAGTACTTCCTACTATTGATGGCACAATTATTAGGAAAAGGATAGAAAGAACAGGATTGATGGTAACAGCCATAAATACAGCTCCTATTCCTGTAACTAAACCTCTAAGTACCATTCTTACACACATTAAAAACATATTTGTAATTTGATCAACATCTTTAGTTATTCTAGTAATTAAAGATGCTTGTGTATATTTATTAAGATGAACAAAATTAAAATTTTGTATTTTTGTAAATACATTGTCTCTTAATGATGCTCCAAAATTTTGAGAAGCTTGGACTGAAAAGTAATTACATAAGATAGAGGATAGATAACCTCCAAATGCGATTCCAAGCATAATTGATCCCATTTTGATTATATAATTTATATTTTGGTTAGTTACACCAATATCTATAATTTTTGCCATAATCAAAGGGAGAGACAGATCACAAAAAGCTTCAGTCATTTTAAAAAGTGAAGCTAATGAAGCTTTTGGAATAAAGGGTTTAAAGTATTTAAACATTTTTCCTCCTGCTAAAATTTAAAGTAATTATTTTAAATTTTAACATAAAAATTCTAATAAAAAAATA
>JAUNAY010000135.1 GCA_030527385.1 Fusobacterium sp.
TGTTTTTATCAAAGATTTTATTTGATCTTGATACTCTTCTCCAGCCCCTACTGCCAATAATGATAGTGATGCAAGTATATCTTTTCCTCTTGAAAGATCACTTGATCTATCTCTTGAAGTAGCTCTTCCACTCACTGAATCATTTACTCCACCATTTATAAATAAATATTTATATCCTTTTATAATTGATTCATAAACATTATTTATTCTTTCATCTTTAACTTCAAACTGTGTCCCTGTTGCAAGCCATAGTACAGATCCAAGCCCGTCAAATAATACCGAAGCATATGTTCCATTATATGGTACATTTCCGTGTTGAATAAAAGATCCATCTCTATAGAATCCATCTTTTATTGTCACATACTCACCAACATCAGCTACTGCCTTTGCTCCATCAATAACTTGAACCTTATCTTCCATTAATACTCCTCTTAAAAAAGATATTATAGAAGTATCTATTCTATTTCCACCAGTTGAAACTCTCTTATCTGGAGAAGTTGAATATGAAGCTGATGGACTAACTCCTGAATACTCTGCATATGGTTGAAAATATTGAGAAGCTTTTAAATATTTCATTCTTTTTTCTACTGGTACATCATCATATAAAAGTACTAAAATATCATTTAGATGTTTTGGGATTCCTAGTTCCCATTGCCACCAGTTTCCATTTTCTGGCAATCCCTCGTGATAAGCATTATCATAAAGCCAATCAAGACACTCTATCAATTCCTTTTTTATTTCAGGATTTTTGTAATATTTTGTATTTGGAGTTGCATATGCTCTAGCTATATTTTTTATATTTTCATATGTTCTCATTATATGAACTCCATCATTCATATTTTCATATCCAGATATTAAAAAAGTTCTATTTTCGTTTCTGTTTAATTTTTCATATGAAGTATTTGCTTGTTTCTCATTTTCAGCATATGTTTCTTGAAGCTCTACTTCACTCATCTTTGCTATATTTGATCTATTAGGAACGCCTGTCAAATACTCCTGCCAACTCTCTCTTATTTTTTTATAATCTTTTATTTCAGATTGACTTATCTCTATTTTTTGATTTTCATTAATAGAAACTTCTTTTTCTTTAGAGAAAGAAGCTGTCGTTAATGCAAGTAATATAACTATAAATACTATTTTTTTCATCTTTTTTTCTCCTTTTCTCTAATTAAAAACTATAACTTATTCCAATGTTTGGTCTAAATGAATAGCTTCTTGTTATTTCCCCATAGTTTGCTTTTGAGTGATCTTTAACTTTATTTTTTATATTTAAGAAAGTTCCACCAACATTTAACATCACACCTGGAGTTACTGGGTGATAGTAATTAAACCCATATCTAACTTCATATACTTCTCCTGTTTTCTTTCCTGTTTTATCACTGTACCATTGTCCATTTCCAAGAGGAACTCTCACATCAAATTTAAAACTTCCTCCATTTCCAAAGTAATAAATTACACTTGGTCTAATTTGTCCTAATTGGTATCTTGCTGCTGCACCATCAAAATCTACTGTTGGTTTTCCTGTTTTATCATATCCTGTAATTTTTTCACTTGAGTTGTCATACCATCTATCATCTCTAAAGTACACTAGATTTATTCTCCATTTATTAAATCCAGAGTAAGTTATTCCATACTCATTTTCCATTAAGAAGTCCATTTGTCCATCTCTTTCACCAGTATAGTTATATTCAAATATACCTGTTGTTTTTCCTGTAAGTTTAAATCCACTTCCTAACTCATATGTAAAGTTTGGTGTTAATCTTAATTGATGAACTCCTCTTTGGGTTCTTCTTGCATATTTTTTATCAGAGAACTTAGGTTTATTTGATGTTTCATTTCTATATCCTATATTAATTCCATAATTTCCCTTAGAATATGTATCTGTCCATCTTGCTTCTCCGTGTATTCTCGTTGCGTGGCTTTCCTCTTCATTTCCTTTACGTGTATTTAAAAGATCATTTGATTTATAATATCCCTCAAAATAGTATGACCAAGATGTTTTCTTATCATTTAAGCTCAATGTAAACTTAGGTTTATACTCATTTGATGTAGCATAATCTCCACCTACAAGTTTATTATCTGTATTCCAATAAGTTCTATCAGTAGCGTCTTCATTTTCAAGCATTATTCCAAATGTTCCAGCCCATCTATCAGAATTTGGCTTATTATTTTCTATTCCATAAAACATTGGTGCAACTATTGCATCTGCCATACTATCCATCTTATATTCAAATCCTGCACTTACTAGATTTGCATCATATTCATCTGAAAACATTGAAGTATATTTGCTGTTAACTGCTAAGTTTTCAGTTAAATTTAACTCTCCTAAAAGACTGTATGAAAAAATATTTTCTCTCTTTGTTGTTTTTACTTTATATTCACTCGAAATGCCTTTCATATCCAATCTTTTTCCATCTTTTATATGTCCAAGCTCTGTTTCCCAATTAAAATCTGCCCCAATTCTATATTTTTTATCAAAAATATAACCAGAATTTTGTACCATAACTCCAGCACTTGGAACTATTGAATAGTAAGATTTATCATTTGCACTACCTTTTCTTACTGTTAACTCTTCTGCCTTACTATGATTTTTATCTTCATCTTCTGTAATCATACCTTGCATAATTCTATTTACATCTACACCAGTATAAAAATATGCTCTATTGTAATTATCATCTTTTAATGTATATATTACTTTTGATCCTATTCCCACTGTATATGTTGGATAGTTTGATTTGAATGTACGAGTTACTCTATTATTTTCCTCTCCAAAATCTATATTTCTTGTCACTCTATTATGTGTATATACAAAGTTTGCATTTGAATTTAAAGCCCATTTTTCATCAAAATTATGGTTATAGTATCCACCAAAATATGCTCCGTCTACTTTTATCTCTCCATATTCAGATGCGTCAGCATTTCCAGTTGACCCTCCGTACACAAAACCTATTCTTCCATTTGGTAATATTTGTTTTTCAGAGATTCCAAGAACTCCTCTTTCTCTGTATTCAACATCCATTAGCCCACCAAATTTATGAGTATTGTCTATATAAACGACATCTTGTATCCAAGAACTCACTGGTCTATTTACTAAATAATCTCTTGTTAAAACTCTATCTTTCATAGTATTTGAAAGTGTTCTAGCATTCACAGCGGCAATATCAACTGTATATCCGTGAAGCCCTCCTGAAAGTTGAGTTAATGCTGTATTAAACTCTTCTTCACTTTTTAATGATTCTAAAGCATCTCCTGCTTGTTGATAAAGTCCTGTATTAGTAATAGTAGTATTTTGAAAAGCTTCTGTAAAATCTTTTAATTCAGATTTGTTTAAAATTTCATTATAATCTTTTTTCCTTGCAATTAACTCTCCATTGTTATTATCATAACTCCATATAACTGTTTTTTCAAAATTTGCACCATTACTTTCAATATTATCTATTCCCAGAATATCATTTACATTATATATTTTTTGTTCAGATCCTTGAAATTTTAAAGATATATTTTTATCAAAAGTTAATTTTCCAGCATCTATTAATTTATTTGGTTTCCCATTCATATCAACTGTTAAACTTGAATTTGAAATTTTTAAATCTCCAGTTGAAGATTTTCCATCTATTTTATCTAACTCTTTTTTAGCTGCGTCTAAATATTTTTCTGTTTTGGAATTGTAATACAAATCTATTTTAGAATCTTTTATCTCTACATTTCCATTTCTAACTGTAATAGCATTATATTTTTTTACATATAAATTAGAATAAGCTTTTTTCCCTCCATTTAATGCTAATATATCCACTC
>JAUNAY010000136.1 GCA_030527385.1 Fusobacterium sp.
TTGTTCAGTATTTTTAATAGAGATAAAGTAGCTTTAAGTATTATTTCAGAAGCCGAAATAAATTTAGATGAAAAATTAGAAGAGATAAAGAGTAGTTTAAAATGGCTTGAGGAAAATAAAAATAAATTAGAAGATGTTCTTTTAGCTAATGGAGTTATTGAACTTGCTGAAAAATGGGTAACTAGTGGAGTACCTGTTACAGATGAAGAGCAGGAGTGTTATATGGTAGAGGATAATGAAAAAGTATATCTACCTATAACAAAAGAAACTTTTATAAAAAGTTTATATCCAGAGAGTATAAATATCATTTTTGATGAAGAAAAAATAAATATAGAAATTTATTTCTACTGTTATCCAGATTATTTTGCTGGACATTCGATTATGCTAGAGATAGATTCAGAAAAAAATATATATTGTCCAGATTTAACAGAAGAATAAGATAAAAAAAGTTAGAGGGAGTAATTTCCCTCTAATTTCTTTTAAATTTTTTACAGAATCTTATAAAGTCATCAATTAAGTAGTAGAATACTGGAATAACAATAAGAGTTAATAAAGTTGCTACTGAAAGTCCAAATACAACAACAAAAGACATTCCTTTATAAATTTCGGATCCCTCTCCATTGCTAAACATTAGAGGCAACATACCAAGTACAGTAGTTAAAGTAGTCATAAGTATCGGTCTTAATCTTGTTTTTCCAGCTGTAATAAGAGCTTTATTCATATTGTCTCCAACCTCTCTACGAATATTGATAAAGTCAATCAATACAATTGCATTATTTACTACTATTCCAGCTAACATTACAAACCCTACTGAAACCATTGCATCAATACTTAATCCAGCCAGGTAAAGAGCATAGAAAGCTCCAGTCGTAGATAGAGGAATAGAAAGTATGATAATAAAAGGCATTATAAAAGATTCAAACTGCCAAACTAAAATAAAATATATTAAGAATACAGCTATCATAAAGGTATATTGTAGTTGCTCACTCATTTCTGCCATATCAGCACTTTTTCCTCCACTTCCATAAGAGATACTATCAGGATATCCCATATCTTCAAGAGATTGAATAACCAATTCTTGGGCAGTTTTTAAGTCAAGCTCATCTTTCATATTTGCATAAAGCACAATTTTTTTCTTCTTATCTTTTTTTTCTATTTTAGATGGTCCCTCTTCAGCTTTAAATTTAGCTACATCAGATATTTTTATGTTATCTCCAGATGGCAGAGTAATTCTTGAATCTAAGATTAGACCAGTAGATTCTCTATATTTTTTTAATAGTTTTAAAGTCACATCAATTTCACTATTATCACTATTTATTTTTATAGGAACTCCACCTAAAATTTGAGTTTGTATCATAGTAGCAATATCTTTTACATCAAGCCCATAATATTCAGCTTTTTCTCTATCAATATAGAATTTCCCTTCAGTTTTTCCACCCTCAAAAGAGGAACTAACATCGTAAATACCATCAATTTTTTTAATTTTTTCTTTGAGTTGATTAGCCACTATTTGAAGTTGTGCCTCATTGTCAGAATAAAGTTCAAATTCTAAATCATATATTCCCCTAGTTCCAAATCTATATCCAGGAGCGATAGTTAATTCAATATCTGGAAACTCTACAAAAGTCTGTCTAAGTTTTTTAATAATATCAGACATACTCTCTTTTCTTGAAGTCTTTAGTCCAGCGTTAATATTTAAAATTGAACTTGTTCCATTAGCAGAAACTGTATAATCAACTACAAAAGGAAGAGATTTAACCTTTTCTTCTAAAAGTTTTCCTATTCTATCTCCTTTATTTACATCTGATCCAGAGGGAAGTTTTGCAACAACAGCATATCTTCCTTCGTCTACCGTAGGAGTAAAACGTCCTCCTAATTTTGATGCAACATAAAGAGAGCCACTAAAAAGAATAACTAATATTAATATAACAATACCTCTTTTTCTAATTGCCCATTTTAAACTATTTACATAGATTTTTCTAAATGCTAACATAATTTTACCTTCAGCATTTAGATTTTTCTTTTGATCCATTATTTTACTAGCTATCATAGGAACAAAAGTTAAGGATATAATTAATGATGCAAGAAGAGAATATGATATAGCATAACATAGATTGTTAAACTGTTCTTTAGCTAGTCCCTCTTGAAAAACAAGAGGCAAGAAAGCTGCTACTGTTGTCATTGTAGAAGCTAGAACAGGAAGAGCCATCTCTTCAGCACCATCTTTAGCTGCCTCTATCTTATTTTTTCCTAATTCCGTCATATGTCTAAAAATATTGTCCACAACAACAACGGAGTTATCAACAAGCATTCCTATACCTAAAGATAATCCCATAAGAGAGATTAAGTTTATACTTATTCCCTGCATATTTAATAAAAAGAAAGTAAAAATAATAGATATAGGGATAGCTACTGATATTATAATAGTAGCAGATATACTTTTTAAAAATACAAATAGTATAACAGACGCCAAAATTAGCCCTTGCAATCCACTTGTTTTTACATTATTAATAGAGTTATTGATAGTTATTGAGGAATCAAACTCATAGTTTAATTTTGTATTTAAAGGAAGAGAACCTCTATTTTTTTCTAAAAGTTTTTTAGCTTCCTTTACTATAGCAACAGCATTTCCCTCATCTGTTTTAGATATTACAACAACTATACTATCCTCACCATTTTTTCTATAAATAGATTTTATATCTTTAGGAGCTACTTTTATATTTGCTATATCTTTAAGTTTTAAAAGATGCCCATCTATATTGCTTAATATAATATTTTTAATTTGATCAGCTGTTTCAATTTCAGCTTCAATTTTTATAAGATACTCCTTTTCTCCTTGTCTTAATATTCCTCCAGGAAGATTAACACTTGCCTTTTTAATTTTGTTATAAATATCAATAATACTTAAATTGTAATTTTCTAATTTATCAGGATCAATTTCTATTGCAACTTCTTGTTCCTGTCCACCATATACTTCAATTTCTGATACTCCAGAAAGACGTTCAAGCATAGGTTTTAAGTTATTTTCAGCATAACTTCTCATCTCCATTTTATCTCCACCATACATTGAGAAAGACATAGCAGGAACATCAGAAGCAGAACTTTTCCTAATAGATGGTTCTTTCATATCTTCAGGAAATTTATTTCTAATTTGATTAATTTCGTTTTGAATCAATGTTATTTTAGTTTCAACATCTGTACCATACTTAAATTTTATAAATATCATAGAAGTTTCAGCAGAAGATTCAGAACTATATTCAACAATTCCCTCAACATTTGGTAAAACATCTTCAATTTTTCTAGTAATCATCTTGTCTACGTCATCAGGAGTAGCTCCGTCCCATTTGATTCTGATACGAACAGTAGGTTTATTAATATTTGGTAACATCTCTACTGGCATCTTTCTAAGTCCTAAAAAACCGAAAAATATCATAGATATTATAAACATTAAAGTCGTAGCTGGTTTTTTTATTGAAAATTCTGGAATTGATCTCATATTAGTTCTCCCTTACTTTATCATTATTATTTAATAGATATTGTCCCTCTATTACTAGTCTATCATTTGATTGGTAATAAGGAAAATCAATTAATTGCATATCTTGAATAGTTAGTTTAGGAGTAACTTTATATATTGTGGCAATATTATCTCTTGAAATTACAATATAAGAGTATAAGTCCTTTATCATAATTGCTTGACTAGGAACAAATAATCCCTTAATAGTTCCGTGTTTAAG
>JAUNAY010000137.1 GCA_030527385.1 Fusobacterium sp.
ACACTAAAATTCTATCAAAACCTAATTGTTCTACATCTGTCAGCATAGCATTCAAAAGATGCTTTCTCATATTAGCAGCAAGTCCAGTACTATTTTCTAAAACTCCCTCCTTAGAAGTTGAAATATAGCAAATAGGAAAAGTAGGGTTACAAGAAAAAACAAGTTCTAACTTTCCAAAAAATATAGATAGAGAAGTCTCAGTATTTTTAGTGATTTTATTAATTTTTTTACCTAAAAGATCTCTTTTAAGCTCATCTTTTATCTTATTTACTGATATTCCATCAATATAAAACATAATTACTCCTAATTTTTATTAATCTTTTTTGATTCCTATAAGATTTTTAGCATCTAATACATCAAGAACTAAAAGTTCACCATTATTTTTCTTTAGTATAAAATTATCAGAATTATCACTTTCTACAATTTCAAGAACTGTAAAATTTTCAACTCCGTGACTTGCAAAATAGTTTTGCACTATTGGTGTTCCCTTAATTTCAACTATTGAAACCTTACTACCTACTGGAAAATCTGTAATTACAAGTGGTCTAAAATCATTTGTTTTCTCTTTCAATGAAGCAAGGATAATTTCAAAAACACTTATGAAATGCTCAAGCTCCTCTTGAGGTATATTTTCTGTAATACTTGACATAATCATTTTATGATAATTATTATGGTAAGTTAAAGCACTTGTTCCCTTTGGAGTTAAAGAAACAAAAACCTTTCTTCTATCAGAATTAGATCTTACCCTTGCAATAAAACCTTTTTCAGTAAGTTTAGAAACAGCCACAGTAGCAGTCCCCATTGTAATTCCTATTCTTTCAGACAGTTCATTCATAGTTAAAGAGTCCTGTCCTATTGCCTCTATTAAATGTAGTTCTGTATGTGTAAGACATTTTATTCCTCTTTTAAGAGCCATATCTTCACTTTTAAAAAATAATTTATAGAAATTTCCTAGTATTTCATCAACTTTTTTTATATTTGAACTCATCTTTTACCCTCTCTTTAATAAATTTATTCTCTCTTTATAATCTCCTGAAAATACATAAGATCCTGCAACAAATATATTTGCTCCTGCTTCAATACATTGTCCTATTGTATCAGCTGTGATCCCTCCATCTACTTGAATATCAACATCTTTGCTTAATGCTCTAACATCTTTTATCTTTTCAACAGCACTAGGAATAAATTTTTGTCCTCCAAAACCTGGGTTTACACTCATAACAAGTACCATATCAAGATCATCGATGATATATTTTAGTACATCAACAGGAGTGGCAGGGTTTAAAGACACTCCTGCTTTTATTCCGTGAGCTTTTATTTGTTGAATAACTCTATGAAGATGTAGAGTAGATTCAGCGTGAACAGTGATCAAATCTGCACCTGCTTTTACAAAATCATCTATATATCTCTCTGGTCTATCTATCATTAGATGTACATCAAAAACAAGTTTTGTTCTATTTCTTACAGCTTTTACAACTGGTGCTCCAAAAGTAATATTAGGCACAAAGATACCGTCCATTACATCAATATGTACATAATCTGCACCTGCTTTATCAATTGCTTCAATCTCTTCCCCAAGCTTACTAAAATCTGCTGATAAAATTGAAGGAGCTATTTTAATCTCTTTATTCATATTTATTCCACCTCTCGTTTTTTAATTTTTCGTATATTCTTTTATAAAATTCATATCTAGTTTGAGAAATTACACCTTGTTCTACCAAATTTTTAATTGCACAATTTGGTTCGTTTAGATGTAAACAGTTATTAAATTTACAACTTTCTTCCACTTTAAATTCAGGAAACAGTTCTATTAACTCCTGTACATTTTTAATCTCTGGAAGCTCTATCGAAGAAAAACCAGGAGTATCAATAATATAACCACCATCTTTTAACGGCAATAGGTTAGTATCTTTTGTAGTATGTTTTCCTCTTTTTAATTTTTTACTTGTTTCTCCTGTCTCCAATTTCTTAGCACTTTGTAAAAGATTAATAATACTTGATTTACCTACACCACTTGGTCCTCCAAATGCTGTAATTTTATCTTTAATATAAGCTTTAAGATCATCTATTCCTATATTTGCCTTTTCTGAAACAAGAAAATATTTTATATTTAATTTATTTAGAAATTTTAAATTTTTTTTAACATCTTCAATCTCTTCATTTGTTAAAAGATCAATTTTATTGATAACAACAATAGGAGTAATTTTATAATAAAAACTTCTTAAAATTAAGATATTTAATCTTTCATAATCTATTGCTGGATCTTTCCCTGCAAATTGTATTACTAAATAATCAATATTTGCAACTAAAGGTCTTTCAACTAGATTTTTTCTTTTTTCAACCTTAATAATAGCATTATCTTCAGATATCTCAACTATATCTCCAACAACACAGTTTTGTTTATCATCTTTCCTTTTTAAAATGCCTCTAAGTTTACATTCATACACTTGTTCTTCAGATTTTACATAATAAAATCCTTGTATCTTATTTATAACAACGCCTCTGATTTTTACCCCCTCCATATTACTCTTGAACTTTATTTACAGTAACATCAATAGCAGTTCCAGCTGGAACTTTTCTTCCAGAAACTAAGCTAGTTTCAATAATAACTCCATCAGGTATTTCAGCTAGTGACACATAGTTAATTTTTCCTAAAAGTAGAGAGCTTTCTTCCAAAAGATCATTAGCTTCATCTAAATTAATACCTATAATATCTGGCATTTTTGTCTCCATCATCTGTTCTGAACTATTTATAAGAAAAGATATTTTTTGTCCTTTCTTTAAAAGAGTATCTGTATTAGGATCTGTGGCTATAACCTCATTATAAGCCATTACAGCTTTAGTAGATGCTACCCTATCAACTACAAGTCCTTTTTGTTCAGCAATTGCCTTAGCATCAAGAAAATTCATTCCCACAAGTTGTGGAACTTCTACGAGTGCTTCCCCCTTACTAACCCAAACCTTTATATTTCTATTTTTTTTAACTATACTTCCAGCTTCAGGTTCTTGCATAAATATCTCTCCTACTGGTAATTCTGAAAATTGATCTCCCATATTTCTAATATTAAGATCATTGCTAGTTAAAAGTTCTTCTGCCTCTTCCAAATTTAAACTTTTTAAATTTGGAACTTTATAATAAGTTTCATTAAAATAATATTTTTCAAAAACTTTTAATGAAAAAAAAGTGGCAACTCCCAAACCAATTACAGTTATAAAAGAAAAAAGAACTAACTTCTTATTCATTTTTCCTCCTTAAATTTTAAATTAATATACAATTTGATAATAACATAATAGATAGAAAATATCAATAAACTTCTATTAGTGTATATTAAGAATATCTTAATATTTAATCAAATTTAGATATTTTTTATATTATTATATATAATAACATTTTTTTTCTCTTTTTTCTAATTATATTAGTTATTTTTTACAAAATAAAAGGGAGCTATACAAATATGTACAACTCCCTTTTGGCTAGATTAATATATTTACGAAATCAAGGTATTATTATCATTGTTATTTTTTAAATCATTTATAACTAACTGTTTCTTACTCTCTTCTTTTTTGCTTTCAATATTTTCATTAGGCTTTTCCTGTTTTTTTTCTTTTTCAGAAACTTTCTCTTTTCTCCTTGTTACACTTGCTCTTCTTGTAGTAGTTCCACGAGTTAATTTTAATGCTTCTTTCATAAAACTTTCTTGAGAGTTAA
>JAUNAY010000138.1 GCA_030527385.1 Fusobacterium sp.
AGTACATACTTTAGCTATAATTCCTACTTTGTCATTTCCTAATACAGTAATAATACACTTCATTTTTGCCCTCCTGAATTTTTTATTTATTTGAATTTTTTTTGAACACTTTTAACGTATTACATTATTATACCAAAAAATATAGTTTTTTACAATGAAAAAAGAGTTTTAATATAAAAAACTTAAATCGTGTCATTTTTTTCAATTATTTTGTAACAATTTTGTCACATATAATTGTTATATTAACAATATAAAATCTTTCCCCAAGATGTTTTAATATATAGTTTTAAGAATAGGATAATTTGAATGGTGTCAAATTATCCTATTTTTCTTTACTTTAAAAAAAATATATATTAAAATATAGTTATAATCACTAAAAATATTTTAGGAGGGTAAAGATGATAAAAACAAATAAAGAATTTTTAGTTAAACAATCAGTTGGAGGAAAAGTTCACAGTCCAATAGTGGCTTCTCCATATAGAATTTCAAGAGATGGACAACCTATGATACTTCCTGCTACTGGTGGAATTTCATACAATGTAAAAATTGGAGATTCGTGTATGAAATGGGTTGGAGATCACGTTGAACCTGGAGTTAGTATCAGAAATGAAAATAGCAATGAAAATAATGCACTTATGCTACTTGGTTGTATTGGAAATGAAGCTAAAGTTATGTCTGGAGATGCAAAAGGAGCAGTTGGTTTCGTTACTGGTGGACACGGAGGAATAGAACATACACTAGTTTATTTTGATGAAGACACACTAGAAAAATTAAATATAGATGATAAAATTTTAGTTAAAGCATTTGGACAAGGATTAAAAATTGAAGGATTTGATGATGTTGTATGTATGAATATCGATCCTGAACTTTTAGAAAAAATGGATATAAGAGTTACTGAAGATGGGTGCTTAGAAGTTCCAGTTGCAACAGAAATTCCTCCTTATCTTATGGGATCTGGAGTAGGAAGCTCTACTGCTTTTTCTGGTGATTATGATATTATGACTGGAGATAAAGAAGCTAATGAAAAATATGGCATTGATAAACTAAGATTTGGAGACATCGTACTTCTTCAAGATTGCAATAACTGCTTTGGTAGAGATTATCTAAAAGGATCTGTTACTATTGGTGTTGTAGTTCATAGCGATTGTGTAAAAGCTGGACACGGTCCTGGAGTAACAGCTATAATGAGTTCATCTACTTCTAAAATTAAAGGAAGAAAAGATGTAAATGCTAATATAGCTCATTATATGAATGTTATAAAATAATATAGAAAATTCCCTCAATTAAGAGGGAATTTTTTATAATTTTCGTCTAAAAGAAAGAGCTTCCATAAGATGAGTTCTTTTTATATCTTCACTCTCTTCTAAATCTGCAATAGTTCTTGCTGTCTTTAATATCTTATCATATCCTCTAGCTGAAATTCCTAACATTTGAATAGCATTTTTTATAAACTCCTTATCTTCAGGCAAAATTTTACAATATTTTTTTATTTCAACAGCAGACATATTACTATTTAAAGTTTCATCATTTCCAAATCTTAATTTTTGAATCTCTCTGACTTTTATAACCCTTTTTCTAATTTCTTCTGAAGTTTCAGCCTCTGAATTATTCATAAGTTCATCTTCTGAAAGTCTTCTCATCTCTATATGAATATCTATTCTGTCCATAATAGGTCCTGATAATTTTTTCATATATTTACTAACTTCATATTGAGTACACTTACACTTATCTCCCTCAAAGAAAAAACCACAAGGACAAGGGTTGCTTGTTCCAACAAGTAAAAATTTACTTGGAAAATTTACTTTGTAATGAGTTCTTGTAATAGATATTTTTCCATCTTCTAATGGTTGACGCAAACTTTCAAGTACACTTCTTGGAAATTCAGCTAATTCATCTAATAACAATATTCCATTAGAAGCCAAAGTTATCTCTCCAGGACTTATCTTTTTTCCCCCTCCTATAATAGCTGTTGGAGAACTTGTATGGTGTGGTGTTCTAAATGGTCTTTTATTTATAATTGGATTCTCACTATTTAACTCTCCTGCCACACTATAAATTTTTGTACTTTGAATTATTTCATTTTCTGTCATAGGTGGCAAAATTGTAATCATTCTCTTAGCTAACATTGATTTTCCTGATCCTGGACTTCCTATTAAAAGTATATTATGTCCACCTGCTGCCGCAATTTCTAGTCCCCTTTTAGCTAATGTCTGCCCTTTTACCTCACTAAAATCCACCTTATATTCTGTATCTAATTTTCTTTCAACTTTTTCAAAAGTAGGTTTAATATTTTGACTAATAAAATCTGTAACCTCTTTTAAATGTGAAACTGGAATAATATCTATTCCCTCTATCAAACAAGCTTCTTCTAAGTTCTCTCTTGGCAACACAACTCCAGCATAATTTTTTTCCTTAGCTAAAATCATACTGTTTATTATCCCTTTTATGCCTCTAATTTTTCCATCAAGAGAAAGCTCTCCTAAAAAAATATAATTATCTAAAACATTATTTTTATCTCTAATATATCCCATAGCTAACATTATTCCAACAGCTATTGGTAAATCAAATTGTGCTCCCTCTTTTTTTATCCCTGCGGGAGAAAGATTAACTATTATCCTTTTAGGTTCTACTTTATATTCACAATTTTTTAATGCTGTTTTTATTCTATCTTTACTTTCAGAAATAGCAGTATCTCCTAATCCAACTATTGAAAATATTGGTAACCCATTACTTATATCT
This sequence comes from Fusobacterium sp., assembly GCA_030527385.1. Taxonomy (GTDB): domain Bacteria; phylum Fusobacteriota; class Fusobacteriia; order Fusobacteriales; family Fusobacteriaceae; genus Fusobacterium_A. The sequence goes on from JAUNAY010000138.1 coordinate 2,740, forward strand.
ATTTCTACTTCTATAAAATATGGCTCTACACCCAAATAGCTAGAGCTAAAAACTCTTATATTCATACTATCTCCTCTCTTAACATAATATTTATTTTTATTATAACTTTCTTAAAAAAAATAAGCTATTTCTTTCTAAATTATTATTGCAAATATAAATTTTAAAGAGCTTTTATTTTTGTTCAATGTGTGTTATTCTATAGTAGGGATTGATGTGACATAATTTGAGGAGGAAAAAAATTGAACATTTTACAATTTATACTAATCGGAATAGGACTATCAATGGACGCTTTTGCTATCTCACTTTGTCATGGACTCTGCAAAAAAAATAATAGTTTATCAGATATTTTTCAACCAGCTATTATTTTTGGAATTTTTCAAGCTTTAATGCCTATCATTGGTTTTTTTATTGGAAACTTATTCAATGAAAAAATCTCTCAATATGGTAATATAATCGCTTTTTTTATTTTAACCTATTTAGGAATCAATATGATCAAAGAGGCTAAATCTGAAGAAGACGACAAGAACAACTCTGAAGAAAACACTGGAATTAAAAACTTATTTTTTCTTGGAATAGCAACAAGTATTGACGCTTTAGCGGTAGGATTTACTTTTTCTTTAACAAAAATAATAAATATCTATTTCCCTGCTTTAATAATAGGAATAGTTACTTTTTTTATTGCAGGAAGTGGAGTTATAATAGGAAATAAGTTCGGTACTCTTTTAGGAAATAAAGCTCAATATTTAGGGGGAATTATTCTAATTTTAATTGCTGTAAAAACATTAATTACAAATTTTATATAATCATATAAATGGAGGAAAAAATGACTTTAAGACACTTACAAATTTTTGTAGAAGTTGCAAAATGTGGAAAGATGAGTCAAGCTGCTACTAATTTA
>JAUNAY010000139.1 GCA_030527385.1 Fusobacterium sp.
TATTAACATATGGGATTCCTATATCTATAATTATGTTTTTAGGTGCTCAGTGTGGTTCTCAATGTGCTATTTTAAAAGGTAATAGATTTATAAAACCAATTTTTTTAACTGTTACTATACTTACAATTACAAAAATGTTTTTCCAATTATTTTACTAGTATTGACAAAGCAGTAAAAATAGATTAGAATTTATTATATAATTGAATAAAGCTAAGTGAATGGAGAAGCTTGAAATAATCTTTTGTAGAGATGCAAAGGATTGTTTTAGGCTTTTTTTATTTTAACAAGATGGAGGTAAATTTTATGAAAAAAATGATTAACAATCCTGAAAATATTGTAAATGAAATGATTAGTGGAATGCTAAAAGCTTATCCCGATTCATTAAAACAAGTAGAAGATTTACCAATTATAATTAGAAAAAATAAAAAAGATGGGAAAGTTGCCCTTGTAAGTGGAGGAGGAAGTGGACACGAACCTTCACACGCAGGTTTTGTAGGTTGTGGAATGCTTGATGGAGCAGTAGCTGGAGAAGTTTTTACATCTCCTAGTGCAGATAAAGTTTACGAAGCTATTAAGGCTGTGGACAGTGGAGCAGGAGTTTTACTTATCATTAAAAATTATAGTGGTGATGTAATGAACTTTGAGATGGCTGGTGAAATGGCTGAAATGGAGGGTATCCAAGTAAAAAAAATTATAGTTAATGATGATATTGCAGTAGAAAATAGTACTTATACTGTAGGAAGAAGAGGTATTGCAGGAACTGTTCTTGTTCATAAAATGGTTGGTGCTGCTGCTGAAAAGGGATATTCTCTTGAAAAATTGGAAGAGTTTGGAAATAAAGTTATTAGTAGAACTAAAACTATGGGTATGTCTTTAAAACCTTGTTATGTTCCTACAACAGGAAAAATGAGTTTTGAACTTCCAGATGATGAGGTTGAAATAGGATTGGGTATTCACGGAGAGCCTGGAACACATAGAGAAAAAATGCAAGATGCTAATACACACGTAGATTATCTATTAGACAAACTTTTAGCTGAATCTAATTTAGCCGAAAATGATGAAGTTGCTGTTTTAGTAAATGGGCTTGGAGAAACAACTTTAATTGAACTTTATATAATCAACAATAGAGTTGCTGATGTTCTTGCTCAAAAAAATATCAAAGTTTTTGACACAATAGTTGGAAATTATATGACTTCTCTTGATATGGGAGGATTTTCTATAACTCTCGTTAAATTAGATGATGAAATGAAAGATATGTTAAAAGCTAAAGCTGATACTCCAGCTTTCAAAAGATTTTAATTTTAGGAGTTGAAAAATATGGAATTACTTGAAATAATAAAAAAAGTTAGTGATACAATCATTGCAAATAAGGATTATTTGACTGATCTTGACAGGGAAATTGGAGATGGAGATCACGGAGTAAATTTAGCTAGAGGTTTTGAAAAAATTGAAGCTGAACTTCCAAAAATGGAAAATATAAAAACAGCTGATATTTTTAATAAGATGACTATGCTACTTATGTCAAATGTTGGAGGAGCCTCAGGTGCTTTATATGCTACTGCTCTTATGAAAGCTACTGCTTATCTAAAAAAAGTTGAGACTGTTACACCTAATGATTTAGTAAATATATGGGACGAAATGATTAAAGGTATTCAAATGAGAGGAAAAGCTGTAAAAGGTGAGAAAACTATGCTTGATACCCAAATACCTGCTTTTGAAGCTTTTAAAAATGCTATTGAAAATGGAAAAAATATTAATTTTGCCTTTCAAGAAGCTCTTGCTCAAGCAAAAATTGGTATGGAATCAACAAAAGATATTGTTGCTACCAAAGGTAGAGCAAGTTATTTAGGTGAAAGAAGTATAGGACATCTTGATCCTGGTTCAGTTTCTTCATATCTAATAATTAAAACTATTTGTGAAGAATTAAATAAATAAAAATAGGAGATAAAAATGGTAGGAATAGTTGTTGTTTCACATAGTGAAAAATTAGCTCACGAAGTTATTGTACTATGTAATGAAATGAAAAAATATGATTTTCCTGTAGTAAATGGAAGTGGAACTGAGGGAGGAAATTTAGGCTCTGATCCCATAAGAATAAAAGATGCTATTGAAAAAGCCTATACAAAAGAGGGTGTTTTAATATTCTGTGATATTGGAAGCTCTATTTTGAACAGCGAAATGGCTATGGAGTTTCTTGACGAGGGGTATGATAGAGCAAAAATCAAAATAGCTGATGCACCAATAGTTGAGGGAACACTTATGGCTATGGCTATTAATGATGATAAAGCTACTCTTGAAAATATTCTTGATGAGTTACAAGAGCTTAAAAATTTTAACAAAGTTTGATTTTTTAATAATATAGTTTTATTTTGTAGCTATTTAGTTTTTACTAGATAGCTACTTTTTTATTATTAAAGCAAATTTATAAACAATTTATTTAATAAATATATTAATTTAGTAAATTTTATTTAAAAATTAAAAAAACCGTGTTATAATGTAGGTATTATCATTGAAAAAGGAGATTTTTATGGAAATAAGAGAAGGGTTTTGGAAACTTTGGGGAAAATTTGTAGCAATATTATTAGTTATCTTAGCTTTTTGGATAGCTTTGATATTCATATGTGATAAAGTTTTTGGAAAAAGCTTTGAAGAATTAAAATATATACATTACTTTATATTTTTAGTTGTAATTTTAAAGGCTAAAAAATGGTTTTTAAAAAAATTAGATAATGATTCAGAAAAAGAAAAAATTGAGACGGAGAGTGGAGAAAAAGAGAATGAATAAAAAAGTTAGAAAGGAAGAATTCTTTACAAAAAGAATGCGAAATGGTTTGGCATATGTAGAAGATGAAATACTTCCTTTTTCTGGAATCTTTGTCTTTAGATATGGAAATGGTAATATAAAAGAGTATGAACCTTTTGTTAATGGAATAAAAGAGGGAATCAATGAAAAATACTATGAAAACGGACAATTAAAAGAATCTAATTATTTTATTGATGGAAGTTTGAATGGAGATTCAATTCAATATTATGAAAATGGACAAATGAAAGAATCTATGGCATTTTCTAAAGATAAGATTGATGGTGAATGGGTAAAATATTATGAAGATGGAACTATAAAAACTAGAGGTCTTTTTAGAAACGGAATTTTAGAAGGAAATAGAATAACATATTACCCTAATGGAGCTGTTAAAGAAATAGCTTCATTTAAAAACAATCTTTTGCACGGGAAATATCAAAAATATTTCGAAAATGGTGAACTTGAAATGAGCGAACATTTTGAAAATGGTGTACTTGATGGAGAAGTTATCTACTATTATGAAAATGGTGAAATAAAAATACAAGAAGAGTATAAAAATCAAGAAAAAAATGGGAAATATATTAGATACTATGAAAATGGGACTGTAAATGCTATTGGAAACTTCAAAAAAGGAAAACTTAATGGTGATTGGACTATGTTTTATGAAAATGGTAGACTTCTAGGAAGTGCCTATTTTGAAGAGGGAGAAATAAAAAAAGAAAAATAATCTTTATGGAGGAAAGAGATTGGAAATATCAGAGATATTAGATTATTTAAGTCAATATAACGACATATTAAAACCAGGAGTAGCTCTTATTATGATTCTAGTTT
>JAUNAY010000140.1 GCA_030527385.1 Fusobacterium sp.
AAGAGTTCCTGTTATAAGAGCATATTGCTCCATCTTTAAAATAGAATAAAGCACTGCATATATTCCTGATAAAAATGCCAACATTCCAACTCCATATTTACTATTTTTAGTTACAGCTTTTATATATAATGAATTTGGAATTACTACCATTAGGGTAGCAATTATATAAGCTAAATTAAAACTAAAATATTCAGACATAGAAAGTAGAACTAAATAAAACATTGTAAGTGAAAATCCAACCACTCCATATTGAACATAGTGAGTAAATCTTTTGCTTGTTACTTCAAAAATATATACAACAAAAAGACTTAGCATTATAAACAGCATACTATATTTTACAGCTCTCATAACTTGTCTGTAATGAGTTACACCCTCATATAAATCTACTCCAATTTTTCCCACTGAAATGTCTAAGTAATATTCATCAACAAAATCTTGTTTATAATTCCTTACAAAAGAAGATACTTCCCATTCTGCCTTAAATCCATTTTCATCAATTACTTTTGTGCTTGGTAAAATTCCATAAAATTTTGGAGCTTTCCACGGAGAACTTACTTCAAAATGATTTTCTCTACCAAATGGCAGAATTTCAATACCACCATTTCCTCTTAAACTAAACTTAATAGAAAAATGTATTTTATCTTTCTGTAATAAATTTTCATTTATTCTTCCAGATACTCCTGTATTTAATGGATATTGTTTAATCCCTGTTCCAGATTCTAATTTTATATCTTTTTCCTCTACTTTCATTTCTTCAACTTTCATTAAAGATTTAGTGTCTGTTACTCCTATTCCAATTCCTATATTATATGGATATATATTATCAGGCAATATATTTTTTAACTTAGGAAATTCTCCCTCTAAAATAATATCCCCATTATATACAGTTGTTTTATAAATTCCTCTTTCTCTAATTTCATCTTTTAAATTAACCTTTACATTTAGTTTATCTGGCAAAATAAAATATCCTTTTACAACTGACTTTTCTATTTTTTTCCCAGAATCATCATACTCTATCTGTTTATCACTATATGGAACTGTTAAAAATACTCCTCCAATGGTCTGTTTTCTTCCCCATTCATTTCCAATTTCTTCTACCATATTATTATATGAATAACCTCTGTCATCAACTATTGTATGAATAAAAAATATAGGTATTTGTAATAAAATAGCCAAAAGAAAGAGAAAACCAATTTTTCTTACAAGAGAATTATTCTTTCTTAAATTAATCATATTGCACCCCTAAATTAAAAATTTTTAAAATAGTTATAAAGGCAGATAAGCCCTAAGCCAATTATTACAGATATAAAAATAATACTCGTAAATTTTAAATTATATTTTAACTGCTTAAATATAAAAATTGTACAGCCGATTATCATATAAATAACTATTGCTCCACATACAAGAGCTACTATATCAAAATTTTTCATATTATCACTATTCCTTATTTTTTCAGCCATAAAGATAAAGAAAAAATCATTATAATTGCTCCAAACAGTCCTGTAAAAAATCTAAAGCCTCCCTCTCCAAAGATTTCATAAACAGTTTTCATAAATCTTTTTGAGCCTGTTGGGTTACAAATCCAACTCCATTTAAAAATTGCTCCAAAGAAAAATAATCCTCCTCCTATTACTCCAACAAGATATGGGTATCTTCTTAAATAGGGGTCTATCTTCTCCATAAACTTTATATATAAATCACTGATAGGATTAGTCATAATAGTCCTCCTTTCTTTAAAGTTTTTAAATAAAAAAATACCCATAAGAAAAATGTCTTTTGAATTTTCAAAAAACAGTTAATCTCATAGGCATCACCTCTAAAAAAGATTTTTATTTTGCTATTACTAATATAAATATAATATATTAATTTCACTTTTACAATATTTTTTTAATCTACTTTAAATCTTCCCTTAGATATAAAGTTATTTATATATTTTGCTGTTCCCATTTTTTTATGAATTTCATCGTGAACAAGAGGGATTAACAAAGTATCTTTTGCCGAATCTAGCATACACTCTTTTGAATTTAAAAGCCCATCATTAAATTCACCTAGCCAGCTACTAAAAATTCCATCTGTTTCAGTTCCAATAATTATTCCTATCTCTATTTTAGAATTCTTAATTTCAAATTTTTTTCTTTTTCCTAAAGTTCTCAAAGGTTTAAAAATAGTATCTAATAATGGAATAACTCTCTTTAATCTTCTATGAACTACTGAATCTCTAAGAGGAGAAGCAATAAGTATTATCTTATCTACTATTCCGTCTACTTGCTCATCTTTTAAAGTTTCTTCTATTAGTTTTCCTCCCAGTCCATATCCTATTAAAACTATCTCCTCTTTTTCAATCATACCACCATATTTTAGATCTAATAAAAAGTTTTTTAACATATCTTTAGAAAATTTTATATCTGGAAAAGTAAGAGGAAAATTAAGATTCTCCACTTTATAACCTAATGATTTTAAGTTTTGTTCTAAAGGTTCCATATCTTTATAACTTCTATGAAACCCGTGAATTAATATTATTCTATAACTCATATTTTCACTTTCCTTTTAAATATTTTATATTGCTATTATATCATTTTTTCACAAAACTTTATAAAAAAAAGAAAAAATATTGAATAATTTTTTTTATTTCGTGATATGATATGTTATATACTTTATATGGGGTGAATATTATGCAGAAAAAAAGATTAATTTTATCATTTTTTCTATTGTTAACTATCTCTTTTGTTACATTTGGAGAAAAGATAGAAAATAGTAAAAATTTATTGACAGGTAAACTTCCAAATGGACTTACCTATTATATTTACAAGAATAAAAAACCAGAAAATAGGGCTGAACTAAATTTGATTGTAAAGGCTGGTTCTCTTTTAGAAAATGAAAAAGAACAAGGAATAGCTCATTTTATGGAACATATGGCATTCAATGGAACTAAAAAATATGAAAAAAATGAAATGATAAAATATTTAGAGTCTCTAGGTTTAAGTTTTGGTGGAGATTTAAACGCATATACTTCTTTTGATAGAACAGTGTATAAACTTATTGTTCCTACTAATAATATGAATTCTTTTGAAAAAGGAGTAGAAGTTTTAAGAGAATGGGCTACTGAAGCTACTCTTGAATCACAACAAGTTGAAAGTGAAAAGAAAGTTATTATTGAGGAGTGGAGATTGCGTCAAGGGTTGGCTCAAAGATTGGGAGATATTCAAAAAAAAGCTATTTTTTCTGGTTCAAGATATTTTGATAGATTTCCTATTGGACTTCCTAAAACTATAAACGAAGCTTCATCTGATATTATTAGAGGATATTATGAAAAATGGTATACTCCCAAAAATATGGCAGTAGCTGTTGTTGGAGATATTGACACAAAAAAAGTTGAAGAGTTAATAAAAAAATATTTCTCTTTTGAAGAAAAGACTCAATTTACTCAAGGAAAAGATTTTAAACTCAAAAATTTAAAAAATTCATATGTAGTTTTTACTGATCCAGAAATTAGATATTCAACTTTAACAATAACTAAATTTTTAGATAGAAAAATTATTGATAGTATAGAAAGTTTCCAAGAATCAATAGAATAT
>JAUNAY010000141.1 GCA_030527385.1 Fusobacterium sp.
GGCTGAAAAATCTAATGAAAATAGTAAATAAATCTACTAAAAAAATTGATAGTATTGGAATTATAACTGGAAAACCTCTATATACAGATGATTTAGTAATAAACAATAATTCTCTTATTGTTAAACTTTTAAGATCTCCACACGCCCACGCAAAAATTCTTGATATAGATACATCTATTGCTAAAAAAGTTCCTGGAATAGAGGCAATATTCACATATAAAGATGTACCAAATACAAAGTTTACTCTAGCTGGACAATCATATCCAGAACCATCTCCATATGATAGAAAAATTCTTGATGAATATGTGAGATATGTTGGCGATCCAGTAGCAATTATTGCTGGTATAGATGAAAAAACAGTGGAAAAAGCTATGAAACTTATAAAAGTTAAATATGAAGTTTTAGAAGCTATTATAGATTATGAAAAAGCCCTTGATTCAGATATATTAGTACATCAAGATGCAGATCATACAAATTTTCCAATTGGGTATGACAATAAAAGAAACTTAGCTTCATCTTATCTTCAAACAAAAGGTGATGTTGATAAGGGGTTTGCTGAAAGTGATGTTATTATAGAAGAAACTTATTATACTCAACCACAAATCCACGCTATGATGGAAACATATAGAACTGCTTGCTATCTTGATGCACACGGAAGACTTACTGTAATCTCCTCAACACAGATACCTTTTCACGTGAGAAGACATCTTGCGAGAGCTTTAGAGATGCCAAGTAGCAGAATAAGAGTTATTAAACCAAAAATTGGGGGAGGTTTTGGAGGGAAACAAACCTCTGTTTGTGAAATTTATCCAGCTTTTGTCACTATGAAAACTGGAAAACCATCTAAAATTATCTACTCAAGAAAAGAAACTCAAACTTGTTCAAATACAAGACACGCTATGAGATTAAAAGTTAAAATAGGATCTGATAGAGAGGGAAATATCAAAGCTATTGATATAAATGTACTTTCAAATACTGGAGCTTATGGAGAACACGCTCCAACAGTAACAGCTCTTGTTGTTTATAAAACATTCCCACTATATGCTAAAGTTCCTATGAGATGTAAAGCTGACATTGTATACAGTAATACAACAGTTGGGGGAGCATTTAGAGGATATGGTGCTACACAGGGAACATTTGCTGTGGAGTCAGCAGTCAATGAACTTGCCCATAAATTAGGATTAGATCCAACAGAGGTAAGAATGAAAAATCTAGTTGATCAATCTGAAACTGTAAGTGGAGATATAAAAAAATGTATCGAAATAGGAAAAGAGGCATTTGATTGGAAAAATAGAGCTGTTAAAGATATGGGCAATGGAAAAGTAAGAGCTTGTGGAATGGCTGTAACTATGCAAGGATCTGGTATTCAAGGTGTAGATACTGCTTCTGCCACTTTAAAACTACACGACAGTGGAGATTTTACACTATTTATCGGGGTTACAGATATGGGACAGGGTTGTGACACAGTGGCTGTACAGATGGCATCTGAAATTCTTGAAGTTCCTATGGACAAGATAATAGTAAATAGTGCAGATACAGATGTATCCCCATATGATCCAGGAGCTTATGCTTCAAGTGGTACTTATGTCACTGGAAATGCTGTTATTTTAGCCTCTAAAAAGATGAGAGAAGAGGTTCTTAAAATGGCTAGTTTCCTTATGAAAACTCCAATAGAGGAGCTTGAATATAAAGGAGAATATGTTCAAGATAAATTAGGAAATCAGATAACACTTAAAGAGATTGGAATAAGATCGGTTTCTTTTGAGGGAATGCACCAAATCACAACTACTGCCACTTGGGGAGGACACACTTCGCCACCTCCATTTATAGCAAGTTTTGCTGAAGTTAAAGTGGACACGCTTACTGGAGAGAGTAAAGTTACTGATTTCTTATCTGTTGTAGATTGTGGACTTCCTATCAATCCTGCTCTTGCTAAAGTACAAGTTGAGGGGGGAATAGCTCAAGGAATAGGACTTGCTCTTTATGAGGACATTCAATTTGACGAAAATGGAAGAATGAAACACAACAGTTTAATGCAATATAAGATCCCGTCAAGAAAGGATTTAGGAAATAATATTAAAGTTTTATTTAGCTATTCAGATGAGCCAACAGGTCCATTTGGGGCTAAGTCAATAGGAGAAGTCGTTATTAATACTGCATCTCCAGCAATAGCAGATGCTATCTATAATGCAACTAATAAAAGACTTAGATCATTACCTATGACAAGTGAAAAACTTTTCTGGGCTATACACTCAAAATAAAAAAAGCTCTATTTTTTATCTAAAAAATATGGTATCATAATTTAATATACTAAAATTTATAACTTTTGGAGGAATTCTATACTATGAAATTATTAAAAGAATATATACAAAAAAATGGTAAAGCAGTTGGAACTGGTATTTTAAAAGTGGACAGCTTTTTAAATCATAAAATCGATCCTAATCTTATTATGGCTATGGGAGAGGAGTTTAAAAGAAGATTTGAAAATGATGGAGTAAACAAGATTCTTACTATTGAAGCTTCTGGAATTGCTATTGGACTTGCTGCTGCATATGCTTTCAATGTACCTCTTGTTTTTGCTAAGAAAAAAGTTCCATCTACAATGGGAGATTTCTATACTGCCAATGTTTTCTCTTTTACTAAAAATAAAGATTATACAATCTGCGTGTCAAAAGAGTTTTTACACCCAGATGATAAAATTCTTATTATTGATGACTTTTTGGCTATGGGAAATGCAATATTAGGATTAAAATCATTAGTTGAACAAGCTGGTGCTAATGTTGTAGGAGCTGGTATTGCAGTAGAAAAAGGATTCCAACCAGGAGGAAGTATGCTAAAAGAAAAAGGAATAAAACTTGAATCTTTAGCTGTTATTGACTCTTTACAAGATGGAGTTATAAAATTTAGATAAAAAAATTATTGCACTCAAAATCATTTGATTAAGAGTGCAATTTTTTATATATTTATTTTTTTTAATTTATATTTTTAAACTTATATTTTTGGTGGTGTATTTCAAGCAACAGGTATATATAATAAGTATTATACATTAAATCCAATTATTAATGTAAATGAAGATTCTTCAAAAATTTATAGTTATAGATTTGATGATTTGAGAAATATTAAGGGATTAGGTATAGACAATGAAATTATAAATATTGGAGATGAAAACGAACTTAAAGATATTCTAAACCAAGAAAAAGAAAGATCTTATATAGTTATGAAAAGTAAGTATAAAGATAAAGTAAAAAATATTTCAAATATAAAATTAAAATTTATTAATAAAGCTTACTGTATTTTTGAAAAATAACAATATAGTTTAATTTCTTATGTATAGTTAATTTTTGACAAAGTACCTTTGTAGTTATATTTAATAGTCAATCTTTGTTATTTAATTTTTTTTAAACATCAATTCGCTTTCATATTAATGAATTAAGAATCCCTAACGCTCATTTCGCTGAAACTGCGAAACTCGGCTTTGCCTCAAACAGTCGCAGTTTCTTAGCTTCATTTCACTAAGGGCTTCTAATATTCATCAATAAATTTTAGCTTAATTGATGTTAG
>JAUNAY010000142.1:0-3244 GCA_030527385.1 Fusobacterium sp.
TTTATGGGAATGGGAGAACCTCTATTAAACCTAGATAATGTTTTAAAAGCTTTAGATATTCTTTCAAATGAAAATGGTATCAACATTTCAAAAAGAAAAATAACTATTTCTACTTCTGGAATTGTGCCTAATATTGAAAAAATATTATTAGAGAAATTACCTATTGAGTTAGCAGTATCACTTCATAGTGCAATCAATGAAAAAAGAGATGTAATAATTCCTATAAATAGAGCATATCCATTAGAAGATTTATATGCAGTATTACAAGAATATCAAAGACAAACAAAACGTAGAATCACTTTTGAATATATTCTTATAAATAATTTTAATGTTTCTGATACAGATGCAAATGCTCTAGCAGATTTTGTTCACGACTTTGATCACGTAGTAAATTTAATTCCTTTCAACCCTGTTGCAAATACAGAATTTGAAAGACCATCAGATAAGAAAATAGACAAGTTTTATACTTTCTTAAAAGATGTAAGAAAAGTTAATGTTACTTTAAGAAGAGAAAAAGGAACAGACATAGATGGTGCGTGTGGACAACTTAGACAAAAAGGAGCTAAAAAATAGCATTTATAAGGAGCGTTGACTAGTATGAAATCACCTATAAAAACAATATTAAAAATTTTTGTTGTTCTTTTTCTTCTTGGTGGACTTGCAACTGGTGGACTTGTTCTTGGAGTAATAGCAAAATATTCAAAAGAACTGCCAGATATAGCAACTTTAATTGAAGATTATTCTCCATCTTTACCTACTGTATTATATGATAGAAATGGAGAAATAATAGATACTATTTATAGAGAATCAAGAGATAGTGTTAAACTAAAAGAAGTTCCTCTTTATAGTAGAAATGCTTTTCTTGCTATTGAAGACAAGCAATTTTACTCTCATCACGGAATACATATAAAAAGACTTTTAGGAGCAGTTGTAGCTAATATTAAAAGTGGGCGTGCTGTTCAAGGAGCTAGTTCATTAACACAACAACTTGCTAAAAATGCTTTTTTAACTCACGAAAGAAAACTTTCAAGAAAAATAAAAGAAGCTATAATTACTTTTGAAATAGAAAGAAAATATACTAAAGATGAAATCTTTGAAAAATATCTAAATGAGATTTATTTTGGTTCGGGGGCTTATGGAATTAAAACAGCTGCTAAACAGTTTTTTAGAAAAGATATTTCTCAAATTAATCTAGCTGAATCAGCAATGCTTGCAGGTATTCCTAATAGACCTGAAAAATATAACCCTAGAAAAAATTTAAAATCATCTCTTCAAAGAATGAATCTTATTCTTTCAGAGATGTATAATGATGGTTTAATCACAAAAGAGGAATATGATACAGCAATTAACTGGAAATTTATAAATGAAAATGATCTTCCTAAAAACTTTAAAATAGATGATAAAACAACTGTTATTTACAATAAAAAAACAAATATTGTTACAAATTATCCAGATTTTACAAATTTGGCAGAGGAGTTTTTAGTTGATACCTTTGGAGAAAATAAAGTTTATACAGAGGGGTTAAAAGTTTATACTACTCTTGATGTTAAAATGCAAAAAATTGCAAAAGAAACTTTTGAAAAATATGATTTCTTTAAAAGAAGTCCTAAACTTCAAGGTGGAATGGTAACTATTGATCCAAATAATGGACATATAATCTCAATAGTTGGTGGACGTAATTTTAAATCTGGAAACTTTAATAGAGCCACTATGGCTAAAAGGCAACTAGGTTCATCATTGAAACCATTTTTATATCTATCTGCAATGGAAAATGGAATGGAAATGAATTCTGTTGTAGATGATTCGTTTATATCATTTGGTAAATGGATACCTAAAAACTATGGTAGCAGATATTCTCACAATGTAACTCTTTTAAATGCCTTAGATAGATCTTTAAATATAGTTTCTATCAAACTTTTAGAAAAAGTAGGAACAAAAACTTTTATAGAAATGATGGGAAAATTAGATCCTGATTTACAAATTCCAGATAACTTAACTGCATCTTTAGGATCTTTTGAAAATACTCCTTTGCAACACGCAATAGATTACTCTATTTTTGCTAATGGAGGTTATGTTGTAGATCCTGTAACTGTAACAAAGGTAGAAGATAGATATGGAAATTTAATATATGAAAATACTCCTAGAAGAGAAAAAGTTTTTGATAGTATTGATACAAGTATAATTACTTTTATGCTTGAAAGTTCTGTAAGACACGGTAGCTCAAGCAGAGCCTCTGTATTTAATAAGAATAAAGAAAGAATAGAGCAAGGAGGAAAAACAGGAACAACTAATGAAAATAGAACTATTTGGTTTGCTGGAATAACTCCTGACTATGTTACAACTATATATATTGGTTATGATGATAACAAACCGATAAAAGGAAACGTAACTGGAGGAACAGGTGTGGCTCCTATGTGGGCTAAATATTATCAATCTCTTATAAATAAAGGACTATATCTACCTACAACATTTTCTTTCTTAGAAAATCATATAAAAAATGGAGATTTATATCCTCAAGTTATGACTGTTAATAATGGACTTCTTTCTAATAATGGACGTGAATTTTTAGTAAGAAAAGGAAATTTACAACTTGAAAGTGCTACTAAATATGAAAACGGGATTGCAGGTATTTTTGGACAAGGTAATATAAAACCATCTGAAGCTTTTGAAGAAAATAACAATGATTTTTCTAATGGTTCACAAAATAATTTTGATGTAACTGATGAAGAGATGTCTAGTGAAAACTCTACTTCAACAGATTCATTATTTAATAGGCTTTTAGGAAACTAGAAACATAATATAGAATTTGGGGTGTCAATACTTTTAAGTAATAACACCCCAAATTTATTATAGATTATTTTTTATCTTATAAATTCTTTTAACTCCTCTTTAGGAAATCTTATAACTGGTTGTCCATCAGAATGTGGAGCTAGCTCATACATATCAAATTTAAAACAAATATCATTTCCTTCAAAGTACATAGCTGAATTATCTAAATTAATTTCAGCATCTTCAAAGAAAGAAACTTGTTCTCCATTATCATTCAAAACTATTTTCCCACTGCTTTTATTTATAATATTTTGAATTTGATCGACTATATACTCCTCTGCTCCTTCTTTAAAAAATGAATCAAAAGTTACAAAAGAACCATCAGAGTTTTTAATATTTATAGATTCAGAAGCTTGAGTACCATTAGCATCTTTTTTACCTATTGAATAAGTTCCGATCAAGATAGAAGTGATAT
>JAUNAY010000142.1:3254-3552 GCA_030527385.1 Fusobacterium sp.
AAGTTTCATAACTTTCAATATATTCAGCAGGACTATTTTTAACTCCTCTTACCATATTTTCTATTTTTTCAGTAGCTATTTCAGAAAGTTTAGCATTTAGTTTTTCAATATCTTGGCTTTTAACACCTTTAATTTGAGGAATTTCAATTTTATAAGAGTAATTGTCACTATCTTTTTCATAGGTTAAACTATCAACAACTATCTTCTTTTGTCCACCACAAGCAGTAAAGGCAATTAAAGTAAGTAATAAAAATAATTTTTTCATATTAACCTCCGATTATATTTCCCCTTTTTATAT
>JAUNAY010000005.1:0-13124 GCA_030527385.1 Fusobacterium sp.
CGACTATTACTTTTAGCAGAATTTAATGATACTTGTTCCGAAAGTTACTTTGCTATATTTAAAAAATAAATTAACAATAAAAAAAGGATTTGGCACATACACCAAATCCTTTTTTCCATTTATACTTTTACTTTAATTATTTGTTTTTCTTTAAAGTTTTGAAGAATCCCATTGTACATAGAGCCGATACAACGATTCCACATATAAATCCAATTGTTTCAATAGTTGAAACTGGAACTCCTTGGAAAAATCTTACAAATCCCTCTGGAGCTATAATAATATAGTCTGTAACCACTACTGTCATAAACATTGCTGGAATAAGAGCAATTTTATAATTTTTACCATTGTTATTTAGATATTTAGCTGCTGCCCATAAAGCAATTGTTGCTAATGTTTGGTTAGACCAGCTAAAATATCTCCATAGGATATTAAAGTCAATGAAACATAGTGCCACACCAACTACGAATAGTGGAATTGCAACAATAAATCTATTTAAAATAGGTCCTTGTTTATATTTAATAGTATCTGCTATTGTAAGTCTTGCACTTCTAAATGCTGTATCTCCTGAAGTTATCGGACAAGCAACAACTCCTAATAGTGCTAAAGCTCCTCCAACTTTTCCTAATACTGTATTAGAAATTCTATTTACTACAACTGCTGCTCCACCGTGTCCTAATGCTTCTCCCAATCCTGAAGTTCCACCAAAGAAGCTCATTGCAGCTGCTGCCCATACTAATGCTACTATTCCTTCTGATATCATTGCACCATAGAATACTTTTCTTCCTTCTTTTTCATTTTGAAGACATCTCGCCATCATTGGTGATTGTGTAGCGTGGAATCCTGAAATTGCTCCACAAGCTATTGAAATACAAAGATATGGGAATATTGATTGTCCTTTTGGATGGAAGTTATGTAATGAAATTTCTGGAATATCATAACCTTGAACTACTATTCCAACTCCAATTCCTACCGCCATAATCAATAGTGCTATACCAAATATTGGATAAATTCTACCAATGATTTTATCTACTGGAAGAACTGTTGCTGCTAGATAATATATTATTATAATTCCAATAAGAATCATTTTATCTATTCCAGTAAGATCGTTTAAAATTGCCGCTGGACTTGTTATGAATACAACTCCTACAAGAACTAGAAGAACTACTGAGAAAACAATCATAAGTTTTCTAGCTCCTTCTCCTAAGTTTTCTCCTACTAATTCTGATACACTAGCTCCATCTTTTCTTAAAGACATCATACCAATCAAGAAATCGTGTACAGATCCTGCAAATATACAACCAAATACTATCCAAAGAAAAGCTACTGGTCCCCACATAGCTCCTGCCACAGCTCCAAATATTGGTCCTGTTCCTGCTATATTAAGGAATTGAATTAAGAATGCTTTTTTCCAATTCATTTCAACATAGTCTACTCCGTCATTTAATCTTTTTGCTGGAGTATCTCTATTTGGATCTGGTCCAAATATTCCATCTACTATTTTACCATAAATCATATACCCTACTATTAGAGCAATAATCGATACAATGAAACTTACCATATAAACCTGACCTCCATTTTATATAATATATGAATCTACTTTTCTTACGATTATATATTACAATATATATTCAGAAAAAAGATTAGTTGTTCTTTAAAAGGTTAAAATCAATACTTAAAATGCAAAAACTATTCCTCAAATACCACTTTTTATATTCTAATATTTATGATATAATTTTTATGTCTACATAGGAGGTATAATTTTGCTTAATTTATTTAGTCATCTTTTTAATAATCTAGGTTATATAATTGCCATAGCCTTTTTCTTTACAAAACTTAAAAGTGCTAAGGATATTTTCACACGAAAACAATACTCTAAAAAAGATGTAGTTATACTCTCGTGCTTCTTTTCAATCTTAGCAATCATTGGAACATATACTGGAGTAGATTATAGAGGGGCAATAGTTAATATTAGAAATATAGGTGTTGTTGTTGGAGGAATTTTAGCTGGTCCAGAGGTTGGAGTTCTTGCTGGTTTTCTTGCTGGGCTACATCGACTTTTTATTGATGTTGATCCTATTACAACTGCTCCCTGTGCTATTGCAACTATGTTAGGTGGATTTATTACTGCTTATCTATATAAAAAATGCAATGAAAAGAATTTCTATCTCTATGGATTTCTTGGTGGATTTTTAGTCGAAAATCTTAGTATGCTTCTTATACTAATTATGGGAAAAAACTTTGAACTTGCTAAAGATATAGTTTCAAATATCTATTTTCCAATGATTTTAGCCAATGCTGTGGGGGTATCTATTGTTTTACTTATTATTCAAGATATTCTTCAAGAAAAAGATATAATTGCTGGAAAACAAGCTAAACTTTCTCTTGAAATTGCCAACAAGACACTGCCATATTTTAGAAATGGAGAGTCTTTAAATGAAGTTTGTAAAATAATATCTGATTCTTTAGGAGCAAAAGCAGTAGTAATAACTAATGAAAAATATATCACTGCTAGTTACTCATCTTCTGAAGATTTTAAAATAGAGCACACAGACATAAAAAGTGAAGTTACAAAACAAGTTTTAAGAACAGGTAAAATTTGTATAATTGGGCAATGTGAAGATATTAGTCACTTTCAATGTGTAAGTGGGAAAATTAAATCTTGTATTATTTCTCCACTATTTCAAGGAGAAAAAGTTTCAGGAACCTTAAAAATATATTTTGACACTAAGGAAAATGTAACAGCATCTAATCAATATCTAGTCGAGGGATTATCTTTACTTATATCTACACAACTAGAGCTGAGCAGTGTTGAAAATCTCAAAACTATGGCAAAAGAAGCTGAATTAAAAGCATTACAAACTCAAATTAATCCACATTTTCTTTTCAATGCTCTACATACAACAGCTTTTTTTGTAAGGAAAGATCCAGCAAAAGCTAGAGAGATTATCATAGATCTTTCAACATATTTGAGATATAACCTTGAAAACTCTTGTAAATTAGTTTCACTTGAAATGGAGCTAGAGCAAGTAAAAGCATATTTTAATATTGAAAAAGCTCGATTTGGAGATAAAATAACTTTAAATATAGATGTTGATGAAGAGATAAAAAATACAAATATTCCAAGTTTAATTATTCAACCACTTGTTGAAAATAGTATAAAGCACGGTTTACTTAAAAAACGTGAGGGTGGTTTTGTAAATATAATAGCCAAAAAAGAGAGTAACGGTTGTCTTATAATTATAGAAGATAATGGAGTTGGAATTGAGCAAAATATTATAGATAATCTAAATGAACGTATAGATAAAAATATAGGTTTAAAAAATGTACATAATAGAATTAAGTTGATATACGGTAAAGGACTTACTATTAAAAGATTAGAAACTGGCACAAGAATATCATTTCATATTGAATAGGAGGGGATAATGATTCACTGTGTAATTGTAGAAGATGAATTTCCAGCAAGAGAGGAACTAAAATTTTTTATTGAAAATCATAATGGAATCGAAATTGACAAAGAGTTTGAAAATCCTCTTGATGCTTTAAAATATCTTCAAGATAATAAAACTGATGTTGTTTTTTTAGATATAAATATGCCCGAACTTGATGGTATGAGTTTAGGAAAAATTTTAACAAAGTTAGATGAAAACTTAAAAATAGTTTTTATTACTGCTTATAGGGATTATGCTCCTGAAGCTTTTGAAATAAAAGCCTTTGATTATCTTTTAAAACCTTATTCTGAAAAAAGAATAAACGAAGTTTTGGATAATATTGTTAAAACTAAGGAGAATGAGCATATAAAAGAAGTAAGCCAGATAAATAAAATTACTGTTACTTCTGGAGAAAAAATGTTTGTCATTTCAATCGATGATATTTATTATATTGAAGCTGGGGAAAAAGAAAGTATAATTCATACCAAAGACAATGCTTATACCTCTAAAATAAAAATTTCAAAATGGGAAGAGTTGTTACCAGTTTGGAAATTCTATCGAACTCATAGATCATACATTGTCAATCTTGATAAAATAACAGAGGTTGAGCCGTGGTTCAATGGAACATATATTTTAAAAATTCAAGATTTAAAATTTAAAATTCCTGTAAGTAGAAATAATATTAAAGAGTTTAAAGAAATGCTAGTTATTAAATAATAAAAAAAGACATAGAAAATTCTGTGTCTTTTTTTACTATATATAAAACATCTTGGGGAAAGATTTATTATGCTTTAATAATAACAGATGATTATGACAATTTTGTTACAATTTTTTAAAAAAGAGAGGTTTTTAAAAAACCTCTCCCAAAGTTACACTATTTATTTACCTTTACACCAAAAGAAACTTTTTCTCCATTTACATTGAAATCAGCTGTAAATCCATCTACTTCACCAAATACTATTTCATCTGTTAAAGTATCGTGTTTAATCTCTTCTGCATTTCTTGTAATAATATCTTTTATTTTATCATTACCATTTTCATAAAGTACAATATGATCCATTACATCAAAATTAGCTTCTTTACGCATAGATTGAATTTTACTAATAACTTCTCTTACAAATCCCTCTTCTATTAGTTCAGGAGTTAATTTTGTATCAAGAATAACTGTAACTCCTCTATCTTCTAGTGGCATATATCCTTCAGTTTGAGCAGTTTCTATCAATAGATCCTCAACTGCTAAAGGAGCTTCTGTTCCATCAGAAAGTTGTAATTTTAAAACTCCAGTAGTATCAAGCTCTTTTTTAGCTTTGCTTCCATCAATTTCAGCTAATAAAGTACGAATTTCATTAACTTTTTTACCATATCTTTGTCCTAAAGTTTTTAATTGTGGTTTAAATGTATATGAAGTAAATTGTGAAGCATCTTCAATAAAGTGAATATCTTTAATATTTAACTCTTCTTTAATAATATTTTGATATAGTTCTCCCACTTTATTTTCAGCTTTTACATAAATATTAGCTATTGGTTGTCTATTTTTAATATTTGCTGCATTTCTTGCTGCTCTTCCAAGAGTTACAACTTGTAAAACTTCTTCCATATTATCTTCAAGTTCTTTATCTATCATTGTTTCATCAACTGTTGGATAATCTGTTAGATGAATACTTTCTGGAGCATTTTTATCTACACTACAAACTAGATTTTGATAGATCTCCTCTGTCATAAATGGAATCATAGGAGCTGCAGTTTTTGAAATAGTTACTAACGCTGTGTATAGTGTCATATATGCAGTAATTTTATCATCTGTCATATCTTGTACCCAGAAACGTTCTCTACTTCTTCTTACATACCAGTTACTTAACTCATCAACAAAGTCTTGTAAAAGTCTTGCTGCTTCTAATAGTTTATAATCTGCTAAATTTTCATCTACACCTTTTACAACTGTGTTTAATTTTGAAAGCAACCATTTATCCATTACACTTAATTTTTCTTTATCTAGTGTATATTTTGTAGGATCAAATTGATCTATCTCAGCATAAAGAACATAGAAAGCATAAGTGTTCCATAGTGTTGACATAAATTTACGTTGTCCCTCTAATACAGCTTTACCGTGGAATCTATTTGGTAACCAAGGTGCCGAATTGATATAGAAATACCAACGAATTGCATCTGCACCATAAGTTGCTAAAGCTTCAAATGGATCTACTGCATTTCCTTTAGATTTAGACATTTTTTGTCCATTCTCATCTTGTACGTGTCCTAATACAATTACATTTTTGTAAGGAGCTTTATTAAAGATCAATGTTGAAATTGCAAGAAGTGAATAGAACCAACCTCTTGTTTGATCCACTGCTTCTGATATAAAATCAGCAGGGAATTGTTTTTCAAATAGATCTTGATTTTCAAATGGATAGTGATGTTGAGCAAAAGGCATTGATCCAGAGTCAAACCAACAGTCAATTACCTCTGATACTCTGTGCATTTGTTTTCCACAATGAGGACAAGTAATTGTTACAGCATCTATATATGGACGGTGTAGTTCTATATTGTCAGGACAATTAGGAGACATTGATTTTAATTCAGCTATGCTTCCTATTGCGTGTTTATGTCCACATTCACACTCCCAAACATTTAGAGGAGTTCCCCAATATCTATCTCTACTGATACCCCAATCTTGTACATTCTCTAACCAGTCACCAAAACGTCCTTTTCCTATTGTTTTTGGTATCCAGTTAATAGTATTATTATTTCTGATTAAATCATCTTTTACAGCTGTCATCTTAATAAACCAAGATTCTCTTGCGTAATAGATAAGAGGTGTATCACATCTCCAGCAGTGAGGGTAGTTATGCTCAAATGATGGAGCATCAAATAGTAATCCTCTTGTTTCTAAATCTATTAAAATAGGTTTATCAGCTTTTTTACAGAAAGTTCCAGCCCAAGGAGTTTCTTTTGTCATCTCTCCTTTTGCATCTACTAATTGAACAAATGGTAAATCATATTTTCTTCCAACATTGGCGTCATCTTCCCCAAATGCCGGTGCTATATGAACTACTCCAGTTCCATCAGTTAAAGTTACATATTCATCACAAGTTACATACCAACATTTTTTATCTGGAGTTACAAAGTCAAATAGTGGTTCATACTCTTTATATTCTAAATCTTTTCCTACATATGTTTTAAGAATTTCATAGTTTTCTTTAAGTACAGTCTCTACTAAAGCTTCTGCCATATAGTAAGTATACTCTTCGTGTTTTACTTTTACATATGTTTCTTTAGGGTTAACACAAAGAGCCACGTTTGATGGTAAAGTCCAAGGAGTTGTTGTCCAAGCTAGGATATATGCCTCTTCTCCCTTAACTTTAAATCTAACTATTGCTGATTTTTCTTTTACATCTTTATATCCTTGAGCCACTTCGTGACTTGATAGAGGAGTTCCACATCTTGGGCAATAAGGAACTATTTTAAATCCTTTATATAATAATCCTTTTTCCCAAATTTGTTTTAATGCCCACCATTCTGATTCAATAAAATTATTGTCATATGTAACATAAGGTTTTTCCATATCTGCCCAGAACCCTACTGTTCTTGAGAAATCTTCCCACATTCCTTTATATTTCCATACGCTTTTTTTACATTCTCCAATAAATGGTTCAAGACCATAATTTTCTATTTGATCCTTTCCATTTATTCCTAATAATTTTTCTACTTCTAACTCTACTGGAAGTCCGTGTGTATCCCAACCAGCTTTTCTAGGTACATCATAACCTTTCATTGTTCTATATCTAGGGATCATATCTTTAATAACACGAGTTAATACGTGTCCTATGTGAGGTTTTCCATTAGCAGTAGGTGGTCCATCATAGAAAGTATAAGTTTTATCCCCTTTTCTTAGATCTAAGCTTTTTTCGAAAATCTTGTTTTCTCTCCAAAATTTTTCAATTTCTTTTTCTCTCTCTACAAAGTTAAGATTTGTAGACACTTTTTTGTACATAAAACCCTCCTAATCTAAAGTTTATATCAATTTTATTTCTAACTATTAAAAAAAGGCAACCTGTGGTTGCCTTATCTATCAACATTCATTTAAGAAATCAAATATACACACGCCACACTAACAATATCTATAATATTTTATTTTGAGCATATTATTGATATTATTATTATAGCCTTTCTATATCCCATCTCTTTTCTCCCCTTTTATTTACTAACTACAATATATCACATATCCTTTATAAAAGCAAGGGGGGAAGTTATATATATTCTAAAAAAACAATACTATTATATTATTTTTTTATTTAATATAAGCTATTTTCTGCTCCTATAACTCTTTAAATTTTTGTACATCAAGTTAAAGCTTAGGAAACTCTTTAGCCTCTTTTATAAATTCGACTAAAGTTTCAATTTTTACCTTTGGGTGATTTGATGAAACTCCAACTATTGTTCCCTCCACAATAGGTGCATCTACTATTTCTACCCTTATCTCATCTTTTATTAATTCTTTTGCTTTTTCAGCATTTGAAACAGAACTTCCAAGATCACATAAAACAACAACTCCATCGCCTTGATCAGCTTTTCTTATAGCACTTATAATTATCTCTGGACAAGTTCCATAACTATTTTCTTTATCTATTCCACCACCATTTATTAAGTGAAAATCGTTATTTTTTAGTTCTAAACAAAAATTTATAATTTCTTGTGATAATTTTGGATTGTGTGCAACTACTACTATTCCTACCATTGTTTCCCCCATAGAAATTTGACATATCTTCTTATTATTGTATATACCTTGTTTTTACTATTTGTCAATATGAATGATTTTTCTTTAACAAAATAACAATTATATTATAACATAAGTCATATTTATGTTAACTACTTTTTTAGAAAAAAATTGGAATAGTATGTATTTATTTTAACTTGCCATTTTTATTTGTTCAATCTCTTGCTTTTTTACAATTATATTGAAGAAAATTTCTAAATATCTAAATGTATAGTCTAGATTATATGTTTTTATACTGATTTTTTTCCCATTATATTTAAAATCAATGTAGAAAATTTTGTCTTCTGAGTGTACATCACAAATCAATTTTACGTTTTTAAACGATGTCTCCCATTTTTTATTTCTTATCAATATTTTCATATTTCTCCCTCCTACACTATATATAAATATAGATAATCTATATTTGATTATATATTAAAACATAATTAGCATTTTGTCAATATATTTTATTTTTATATTGTAAAAAAAATGAATATAAGTTATAATTATTTATATATAGATATAAGGAGGTGCCTTATGAATTTCAAAAATTTTTTAAAAAAGAAAAGAGAAGAATTAGGATATAGTCAAAATAAAATAGCAAAATTAATTGGGATTACTCAATCTTATTATAATACTATTGAAAGAGGAGAAGTAAAAAATCCTCCAAGTGATGAAGTTTTAGAAAATATGGCTAAAGTACTTAATCTTACAGAGAAAGAAACTAGAGATTTTAAATATTTAGCTGCTATCGAGAGAACTCCTGCCATTATTTTAGAAGAGCTAAAAAAACTTTCTAAAATTGAAAAAAATAATGCAATTATCTCGAATGGAATAAAAGACTTAGATAAATATATCCCTCTATATTCCAGAGTAAGTGCTGGTATTGGAGTATTTACCGATGAGTCTCCTGTTGATTTTATCTCTATTCCTGGAGTTAGAAACATAGAAACTCTTTTTGCTGTCAATGTAAAGGGTGATTCTATGGAGCCAACTATTAAAAATTCTTCTATTATTTTATGTAGAAAAGGTGTAGATTTAAGAAATGGAGAGATTGGGACTTTTATAGTTAATGGTGAATCTTATGTAAAAAGATTAAAAGTCACTGGAAACTATATCGCTTTAATTAGTGACAATCCAAATTATCAACCTATCTATATAGGTCCTGGTGATGAATTTATAGCCGTTGGAAAAGTTTTAAAAGTTATAAATGACATTCAATAATTTAAAAATAACTCTGGTGTGAATACTGGAGTTATTTTTATTTTGTTATTAAAAAATTTCTTCTCTTTGTAATAAGAAATTTTTATGTTAAAATATAGAATGAATAAAAATCTGAGAGGTGAAAAATGGCAAAATTTGATGAAATATACAAAAATATAGTAAAAACTATTGACGAAAAAGGAATTTGGAGTGAAGGACAAGTTAGAACAAAGTATGCTGATGGAACTCCTGCTCACTACAAAAGCTATATAGGTTATCAATTTAGACTTGACAATTCTACTGATGAAGCACACCTTATAACTACAAGATTTGCTCCTAGCAAATCTCCAATCAGAGAACTTTATTGGATATGGATTATGCAATCTAACAATGTTGATGAACTTAACAAGTTAAAATGTAAATTTTGGGACGAATGGAAAATGGACGATGGAACTATTGGAAAAGCTTATGGATACCAAATTGCTAAACAAACATTTGGATATAAAAGCCAACTTGACTATGTAGTAAATGAACTTAAAAAAAATCCAAACAGCCGTAGAATTATGACAGAGATCTGGGTTCCTGAAGATTTAGACAAAATGGCTCTAACACCTTGTGTTCATCTTACTCAATGGAGTGTTATTGGAGATAAACTTTATCTTGAGGTTAGACAAAGAAGTTGTGATGTGGCTTTAGGACTTGTAGCAAATGTATTCCAATACTCTATTTTACACAAATTAGTAGCTATGGAGTGTGGATTAAAACCTGCTGAAATTATTTGGAACATTCACAATGTACACATCTATGATAGACATATGCCAGATCTATTAGAACAAGTAAAAAGACCATCATTAAACGGTGCTACTGTTAAAATAGAAAACTTTAAGTCTATTTATGATTTTAAACCTGATGATGTCGTGATAGAAAATTATAATTATGGAGATAAAATTTCTTATGAGGTGGCAATTTAATGAGTAAACCTAAATTAAAAATGATCGTTTGTGTAGCAGAAAATAATTTGATTGGAGATAGAGTCCCATCTGGAAATGGGCTTTTATGGCATTCTATGGAAGAATTACAATATTACAAATCTAAAACTATTGGAAATGTTGTTTTATTTGGCGAAAATACTGCTAAATATGTTCCACTTAATCTTATGAAAAAAAATAGAGAAGTTATAGTTCTAACTTTAGAAAGCAAATTAGAAGATATTATAAAACAATATGAAAACAGTGGAAAAGATATATTTATCTGTGGAGGATATACAATTTATAAATATTATTTAGAAAATTATGAGATTGATGAAATCTATATTTCTAAATTAAAATCTCATATAGAAGTAGCTCCCGCTACTAATCCATTATATTTCCCAGATGTAGAAAAATTTGGTTATAAACAAGTTTCTTCTATTGAATACAACGATTTTTTTGCAACTATATATACAAAATAATTAGGGTGGGCAGAATCTGCCCACCTTAAATTTTTCTAATATTTAAAAATATGTAGTGTTTTTTCTCCATTATTTATATCTATAAATCCAGTTTTTCCGTAGAATAAAACACCCTCTAATAGATATGTTTTCTTTTGAGCTGCAACCTCTCTAGTTGAATTGAAGAAAATTATCTCTCTATTTTCTGAAATTTTTATCTTTATAGCTTTAGCTTCATCTTCCCCAACTAAGTCTAAATTCCCTCTTCTTACTTCTATTTTTTCAACTTTTAAATCTTTTGGAGATATTACAGTAAATAATATTGCATTTTCTTCAAAAGAACTTTCACTTTCTAATCTAGTAGATTTCTCTAATGTATTATATTCTTTTGAAATTTCCATCTCTTTTTTATTTAATTTTACACTGTCACTCCATTTCATATAAAGAGTATTTTTTCCTTTTAATAATACACAATTATCTCTTAATTCACTTTCTATCTTATCATCTAAATTAAAAAATTGTTTATAGCTATGTTTTCCAGTTGTTAAAAATTCATCTGTAACCACCCATAAATCAGGTTTTAGATAAAATATTTTTCTATTTGAAACAACAGGATTTGGTTGATATAAATATCCTAAATGTCCTCCCTCTACATAGTCAAACTCTTTATTAAAACTATATAAAGAATTTAGAGGAAGAGGAGTTTTTACTATTCCCCACGAACCTTTAAATTCAGAAAATAGTTTATTATCAACTATTACAGTATTATGTGAGTAGTTATTTTTTAACTCTATTCTAGTTTGGTTTCCTTCAACATAAGTGTATCTTCCTGAATCAATTAAAAAATCTTCTCCTTTATATGTCAAATCAAAATGTAACATATCACCGTGTCCGTGTCCACTTCCTATTGATCCACAAGTAAACCATAAATAATTTCCATCTTCATCAAAAGAGTCACGAAGATAAAAATTTCCACTATTTTGTAAAGCTATTGAAGTATATTCTGGTTTTTTAATTTGTAATTTAGAATAATTTTCAATGCTTTTCTTATCTAATTCCCAAACAGATTCAAAATCTATTTCTTCAAATCCACCAAATTTTAACTCTTCATCTTCTAAAACTGCTGAACATCTTGTTATTATATCTCTTAAATCCGTATCATCACTATCCCCTTGCATAGGTTGATGATGATTTGGTTTTTTCATAGCAAAGTTTGAAAATCCTATTTTCCTAATAGTTTCTTTTATATACTCTGGTATTTCCATATTGTGAGCTTTAAACTGTACTGCTGTTTCTAAAAGACAGTTTAAAACCTCATTTTGATACATTGGCGATTGTTCCCAATGAACTCCATCTGGAAGTATTTGAATTTTACATTGATGCTCTAGTCTTTTTAATGGTACGGCAAAATAATCTGTATCCAATTTATTATAGTAAAATGCAAAAGTTATAAGCCCACAATTTTGAAGAACTCCCCAGTTGCTTAAAGTTCTAAAATCATCATATACTTTAAGAAGAGTGTCACACTGCTCTTTCAATGAATTATACACTTTCTCTTTAAACTCTTTTTCAAAACTATACTCTCTTTCAAATAGTTCTAATGTTTTTATCCAGTTGATACATCTAAGCCCCATCTCTATTGTACGTGCACAATCTTTAAATTCAGGATTATCAAGTTCAACATTATCTATCCAAGAATTTATTTGTCTGATAAAAGTGTCTAAATATTTTTTATCTTTAGTTAGAAGATAAGCTTTAGCCAAAAATGTCCAATATTTATGTCTATTTAACATAAATGCCCATTCTTCATCTTCGAACGGAATTTTATTCCATTGAATTTCATTTTCAAATTTTACAGGTGTATTGCAAGCTTCCATATCCCATTTATGATTAAAAATAAAAGTATTATTACAAATCATATCAGCTGTTTTTAATAGTAATTCTCTTGTCATATCCATATCTCTTTTCCCCCTTATATAGTATCAAGTATTTTATTTATGTTATAACAAAATTGTAACAAATTATATTTATATTTTCTAGTGTAATTTTAGAAGAAAAAAAGAACTATTCACAAATTAATAATCTTATCAATTTGTAATAGCTCTTTAATCTTATTTTTCCAATTCTACTGTAAATTTTAATCTCTTTAAGCCGTTTTTTATAGCTTTAATTTTTAACTTGCTCAACTTAGTATCAGATAACTCTTCAATAGGTGCATCTTGAATTGATGCAAGTTCACCATAGGTATTTATCAATTTTTCTATATCTTTCTTAGTCAATTTACTAATTTTTCCTAATACTCTATATCCCT
>JAUNAY010000005.1:13134-23849 GCA_030527385.1 Fusobacterium sp.
ATATATTTTTATAGCATTATTTACATAGTTTCTATTTCTAGTAACTCAATATTTGAAAGATTTGCTATCTGAGACATAACATCTTCATATGTTGAATCACTGCTCATATAATCACTTAAAAATTCTGTCATATCTTCATTTATATCCTGTTCTAAATCTTTAAGTTGAAGATCCATAAGTCTTCCCTCTGTTCCTAATTCTATTACATATCCTTTTAATTCTTCATCTATTCTTCTCATCATTTCAAACCTCTGAAGAACTTGAGCCACATCATATAAAGTTACAATATCATCTAATTCTAAAATAGTTAAATTTGCTAAAGATTTATCTAAAACATATCTATATCTTTCCATCGTTTTTAGGGCTTGAGCTGCCTCACTTGTTATCTCTGACATATTTTTTAATTTATATCTAATGTCACCCTTATATAAACTTATAACTTTTTTTCTTTCTGATACAGCTATTACAAGTTTTCCTGTTTGTTTCCCTGCCCTTTGAGCTGTTCTGTGTCTAGTCCCACT
The DNA here is from genome assembly GCA_030527385.1 of Fusobacterium sp. Classification (GTDB taxonomy): domain Bacteria; phylum Fusobacteriota; class Fusobacteriia; order Fusobacteriales; family Fusobacteriaceae; genus Fusobacterium_A. Next base: position 13,656 of record JAUNAY010000005.1, read on the forward strand.
CTCTTCAGATGAATATTTTCTATCAACTTGTAGATGTACATTGGCATATAATATTTTTTTACACTCTTCATCAACTATTATAGCTCCGTCCATTTTAGCTAATTCAAAAATTCTTTCTGGAGTGTAGTCACAATTTATTACAAATCCACCATCGAGCATCTTTTCAACAGTTTCATCAATTCCAACTACAATAAGTGCCCCTATACCACCATCAAGTATATTGTCTATACCATCTCTTAAAGGTGTTCCTGGAGTTATTTGCATCAACATTGATTCTAACTTTTTATTGACCATCTTTATTCATCCTTTCTAAAAGTTCTTCCAAATTTTTTAAATATATCAATTTTAGCTTATATTTATAACTATTTTTTTCTATCTCTTTTCTATTTGCTTCTGGAATGTATACTCCTTTAAACCCTAACTTTTCTAGTTCTCTCAATCTTTTTTCAATGAAAAAAACCTTTCTTATCTCACCACGTAGTCCAAGTTCTCCAATAGCAGCTATTTTTTGACTTATCTCCACACCTTTATATATAGACATAAGAGATATTAAAACTGCCAAATCTGCTGCTGGATCTGCTATATTAAGTCCTCCAGGAATATTAACAAAAAGATCTTTCATTCCTAGTGCCATATGCATTTTCTTCTCTGCTATTGCTGTTAAAATCTGTATTCTATTTCTATCAAATCCCTGAACTATTCTCTTAGGTATTCCGATACTTGTTTCTGTTATTAGAGTTTGTACCTCAAGTAAAAATACTTTTGTCCCTTCTAGTACTGGCACAACCATACTTCCAGCATTTTTTTCATCTCTTTCGCTTAAAAAATATTCAGAAGAGTTTTTTATCTCTTTCATTCCGTCCTCTTCCATATTAAAAACTGCAAGTTCATTTGTAGAACCAAATCTATTTTTAGTACTTCTCAATATTCTATAAAACAGTCCCTCTTCTCCCTCAAAATTGAATACAGCATCTACCATATGCTCTAACATCTTAGGTCCTGCCACTTTTCCATCTTTAGTAATATGTCCTACAATGAAAAAAGATATATTATATTTTTTAGCAAGTTCTATTATTTTTAATGTACACTCTCTTATTTGTGTAGGTGTTCCTGGAATTGAGTCTACATTTGAATTATATAACGTTTGTATCGAATCTACAACAACAACTTTTGGTTTTTTTAAAATTAAATATTCATATATATTAGCCATATCTGTTTCAGCCATTAAAAATAGATTTTCACTCTCTATTTTTAATCTCTCCCCACGATTTTTTACTTGTGAAGGAGATTCTTCTCCAGATATATATATTACATTACCATATGCTGTATACTCTTTTGCCACTTGTAAAAGAAGTGTTGATTTTCCAATCCCTGGGTTTCCTGTCACTAAAACTACTTCACCTTGAAGAAGTCCTCCACCTAAGATTCTATCAAATTCTCCCATTCCAGTAATATATCTATATGTTTCTTCCTGTTTTATATCTTTGAATGAAAAAACTTTTTCCGAAACCTCTTTTAATGAAACAGTTGATGTGACTATTGGAGCCCCAACAGTCACATTTTCATTCTCCTCTTCAAAAGTCCCCCATTCATTGCATTGTGGACATTTTCCTAACCACTTAGCAGATTTATATCCACACTCACTACATATATAAAAGCTCTTACTTTTTGCCACAACAACACCTATCCTTTGATAGTCTTAGCTTTCTCCCTCACTATCTCAGCAATTTTATCATCTACAAATATATCTAACTTTGCTCCTACCATAGCAGCTTCTCTTACAGAACTTGAACTTAAATACATATACTCTCTTGCAGCTGGAATAAATATTGTATCTATGTCTCCATCTGATAGATCGTGATTTGCAAAAGCATAACCTAACTCATATTCATAGTCTGATACAGCTCTTAATCCTCTTATTATTATATCAGCATTATTTTCTTTCATAAAGTTGATTAAAAGTCCGTCAAAACTTCTTACTTCTATTTTATCACTATCTTCTCCAACTAAAAGCTTAATCATATTTTTTCTTTCTTCTAAAGTAAACCAACATTTTTTATTAGTATTATTCATAACTGCAACTATAAGTTTATCTGTTATCTTTAGTGATTTTTTTATTACATCATAATGCCCTTTTGTTATTGGATCAAAGCTCCCCGCATAAACACCTATTTTCATCTTTTCTCCCTTATTTAACTAAAATTATTTCGTATTTATTATTATCATCTTTTCCTGTTTCAAGTTCGATAATTTTCCCCTTATTTTTTAAATACTCTCTCATTATATCAAAATATACCTCTGTAAAAGACTCTCTTAATCTTTTTGAAAGAACTACTTTGATTTTACTTATATCTCTATCATCAGATGATAATTTTATCTCTTTTATAAGTTCGTGTACTAAAGCTTCTTGAGATTTTACTTTTCCTGTACCATTACAATATGGACATACCTCTTGATAATAATAAGATAGTGGTTTCCCAGTTCTCTTTCTTGTCATCTCAACAAGTCCTAAATCTGTAAAATGGACAATATTATTTTTTATTCTATCTTTTTGAAGATTTTTTTCTAGTTCCTCTATAACTCTTGCTTTATCCTCTTCTATTCTCATATCAATAAAGTCAATTATTATAATTCCACCAAAATTACGTAATCTTAACTGTCTTGGTATCTCTCTTGCAGCTTCTACATTAGTATTTACTACTGTTTCTTCCAAATTGCAACTTCCAGTATTTTTTCCTGTATTTACATCAATACTTATCAATGCCTCTGTCTTTTGAATTACAAGATACCCTCCACATTCAAGCCACACAACTTCGTTTAAAGCTCTATCTATCTCTTCATTAATTCCATATAGATCAAAAATATCCTTTTCATCACTATCTTTATATAATTTTATTTTTGTTTTTAATGTCTTTTCACTAAAAGCATTTACATAGTCTATTATTTCCCAATAAACCTCTTCATTATCAACTATAAGCTCATCTATATCGTTTGAAAATATATCTCTTAATACAGTTGTAACTATTCCATTATCTTTATATAAAACCTCTCCTATTTTAGCACCTTTTATTTTTTTCTCTATATCTTCCCATTTTTTGACTAAATATTCTATCTCTCTTTCAAAATGGAACTCACTTTTTCCAGATGCAGCTGTTCTTATGATAACTCCCATATTCTCTGGTTTTATATCTTTAAAAATATTTTCTAATCTAGCTCTTTCTTCCTCATCTTTTATCTTTTTAGAAATAGCTATATGATCATTATTTGGCATTAAAACAAGATATTTTCCAGGTATTGTAAAATGAGTAGTCACTCTAGCTCCTTTATTTCCACGTGGTTCATTAAGCACCTGTACTACTACTTCATCACCAACTGTTAAAATATCCTCTATGGGTCTACTACTATTTAATATTCCATCTAAGTATTTTTCCTCAAACTCTCTTAAATCATTAACATATAGAAACCCATTTTTTTCCAATCCTATATTTACAAAAGCTGATTCCATTCCTGGAAGAACATTGGCAACCTTTCCTTTATAGATACTTCCATTTATTCTTCCCTCTTCCTCACGCTCTACTAAGATCTCCACAACTTTTCCATCTTCAATAATAGCTGCTCTCGATTGAAAGTCATCTATATTGATTACTATTTGATTCATTTTACTCCTCTCTAAGGATCTCTACTCTTGAATACACTTTTCCATTTACAACAACTATATCTTTTGATAAACTATTGTCTATCTTTATGTTAAAATATTCTTTTAATCTAACTCTATTAGCTTTTCTTATCCCAACTATTTTAGAAACATTTACTTCTGCAGTTTGAATATCTAATTTTTTATCTCTATTTGCAATTTTTTTTAAAAAATTAAAATAGATCTCTGTTTCAACTAACTCTCTAAATGCTGGGTGAAAAGGTCCACCTAAAACTACTCCATCTTCTCTTAAATCTTCACTTGGTTGAAGTCCAACTCTTATTATATTTACACCATTAGTTTCAAGAAGTGTATATATTTTTCTAGTTCTTTCTATGGCTTCTTCCATAGATAGAGCTTTGTACTCACCTTTTAAAAACATCTCCTCTAACTTAGTATTTTTAATAACTAAAGTTGGGTATATTCTAACTGTATCAGGTTGCATTTCTAAGGCTTTTACTGCTGTTAAATAATCACTTTCCACAGTTGATTCTGGCAATCCTATCATCAGTTGTATTCCTAGTTCTATTCCATAATCTTTTAAAAGCTTACAAGCTTTTTTTACTACTTCAACTGGATAATATCTTGCTGTTGCCTTTAAAACTTTCTCATCTAAAGATTGTACCCCTAGTTCCACAGCTGTCACCCCATACTTTTTCAACTGCTCTACTATCTCTTTATTAATACAATCAGGTCTTGTAGATAGTCTAACTCCATCTATAAAACCTTTTTCTATATATTCATACACTGTCTCTAAATACTCTTTTTGAAGTTTTAAAGAAATTCCTGTAAAAGTTCCACCAAAAAATGCCACCTCTTTCTTGGAATTTTTTGGAAGAGTTTCTAAATACGTTTCTATAATTTTTCTGACATCTTCCATTGTTACATCAGTTTCACGTCCATTTATCTTCTTTTGATTACAAAATACACAAGCATTTGGACAACCAAAATGGCTTATAAATATTGGTATATTATAGTGTTTCATGAGTTTTTACTCCTAATTTTTTACATAGCTCTTTAGCTGCTGATTGTTCTGCACTTTTTTTATTTTTTCCAACACCAATAGCAACCATCTCTCCAACTGTTACTGCAATTTCAAAAATCTTTTGATGATCTGGTCCTGATTCTTTTACAACTTGATAAGTAGGTATTAATCTATATGCTCTTTGACTATATTCTTGAAGTTGTGTCTTAAAGTCTAAAATATTTTCTATCTTATCTACGTGATCAATACAATCTTGTATGTGACTTAAAGCATATTTTTTAGCAGTTTCAAAGTCTGAATCTAAATAGATAGCTCCCAAAATTGATTCAAAAGCATCTCCTAAAATCGAACTTCTATCTCTTCCACCTGTCATCTCCTCTCCTTTACTTAAAAGAAGATATTTTCCTACGTCCATCTTTTTTGAAATCTCTGCTAAGACAGGCTCACTTACTACCATAGATTTTATTTTGGCTAAATCCCCTTCAGTTGAGTTTTCGTGACTTTTGTACAAATATTCAGTAACAACAAGATCTAGAACTGCATCTCCAAGCAGTTCTAGTCTTTCATTACTTATTTTTTTGTATCTTCTGTGTTCATTTCCAAAAGATCTATGGATAAGTGAATTTTTTAAAAGCTCTTTATCTTTAAATGTATACCCTAAAGTTTGTTCTAGCTCTAAATAGTTATTTTTCACTTTATCCTCCTATTGTTATTTATATTTTCTCATTGCTATTACAGCATTATGCCCACCAAATCCAAGAGAACTTGACATAGCTACATTTATATCTCTTTCTACTGGTGCATTAGGTGCATAATTTAGATCACATACTGGATCTGGATTGTCGTAGTTAATTGTAGGTGGAATTACTCCTGTTTTTATTGCCATAGCTATAAGTACTGCTTCAATTCCTCCTGCTGCTCCCAATCCGTGTCCTGTTGCTCCTTTAGTAGATGAAACTACTAATTCTTTTGCTCTATCTCCAAAAGCTGTTTTTATTGCCATTGTTTCGTTTTTATCATTAGCAGGTGTTGATGTTCCGTGAGCATTTATATAATCAACCTCTTCAAGTTTGATATTTCCCTCTTTCATAGCCATTTTAAATGCTCTTGCTGCTCCCTCTCCTCCATCAGCTGGTGCTGTAATGTGGTAAGCATCACAAGTTTCTCCATATCCTACTATTTCAGCATAGATTTTAGCTCCTCTTGCTTTTGCGTGTTCTAATTCTTCAAGAATAAGTATTCCTGCTCCCTCTCCCATTACAAATCCATCTCTATCTGCTGAGAATGGTCTTGATGCTTTTTCTGGCTCATCATTTCTAGTTGATAATGCTTTCATATTTGCAAATGCGTTCATAGCAAATGGAGTTATTGCAGCCTCTGCTCCTCCAGCTATCATAGCTTTAGCTCTTCCATTTTTTATCATTTCAAAAGCGTCTCCAACTGAATGAGTTCCAGCAGCACACGCAGTTACTATTGATTTATTTGGTCCTTTTGCTCCATAATAGATTCCAATATTTCCAGCAGCCATATTAGCTATCATTCCAGGAATAGTAAATGGAGATATTCTTCTTACTCCTTTTTCTAACATTGTTTTATGTTGAGCTTCAAATATCTCAATTCCTCCAATACCAGAAGAAACAATAACTCCAATATCTTCACAGTTATTTTCATCTATAACTAATTCAGAATCTTCAAGAGCCATTTTTGTTGCTGCTAATGCAAATTGTGTATTTCTTGCTAATTTTTTTATCTCTTTTTTCTCTATTCCGAATTCTAAAGGATCAAAATCCTTTACTTCTCCACCTATTTTTACAGGCATATCAGTAGTATCATAGGCTTCAATTAATCCTATTCCAGTTTCCCCTGCTAAAATTCTCTTCCAACTTTTTTCTAGTCCTGTTCCTAGTGCTGTTATTAGTCCTAGTCCTGTAACTACTACTCTATTCATCTGTTCACCTCTATTTTTTCTAAACTATATATAAGTAACGGGGTACTATTTTAATACCCCGTTACTTATAATATTTAATTTTTTTTATTATTTGTGAGCTTCTACGTAATCCATAACGTCTTGAACTGTTTTGATTTTTTCAGCTTCAGTATCTGGAATTTCTACTCCAAATTCTTCTTCAAAAGCCATTATTAATTCAACTGTATCTAGTGAATCTGCTCCTAAATCTTCTACAAAGTTTGCCTCTGCAGTTACTTGTTCTGGATCAACGCTTAGTTGTTCTACTACTATTTCTCTTATTTTATCTAACATTTTTTCCTCCTTAAATTTCTTTATCTATAGTATTATACTTAGATTTTACATTATATTTTCAAAATCTTCAAGCTTTTCTATATTTTTTACTTGGATTTCTTTATCTATTTTTTTAATAAGTCCAGCTAATACTTTTCCTGGTCCTATTTCATAGATCTCTGTAACCCCTTCTGCTTTAAGTTTTTGAATAGTTTCAACCCATCTTACAGGTCCAAAACTTTGTTTATATATCTCATTTTTTATTTCATCTACATTCTGAAGAATTTCAGCCGTAGTATTTGCAACTAATTTAATATCTGTCATTTTAAAATTATATTTTTCTGCTTCTTCTTTTAATTTTTCTCCAGCTTCTTTCATAAGTGAAGAGTGGAAAGGTCCTGATACAGCTAGTGGCATTGCTCTTCTTGCTCCAGCTTCTTTAAGAGCTACACAAGCTCTTTCAATAGCATCTTTTTGCCCAGCTATAACTGTTTGTTTTGGCTCGTTAAAGTTTACCGCTTCAACTACTCCCTCAACTGTTTTTAAAGTTTCTTGAATCTTATCTGAATCTAATCCTATAATAGCAGCCATTCCACCATTTACCTTAACTGCTACATCATTCATAAATTTTCCTCTTGCACTTGTAAGTTTTACAGCTTCATCTATTGTTAAATATCCTGCTGCTCCAAAAGCTGCATACTCTCCAACAGAGTGTCCAGCCACATAATCAGCTTTTATTCCTTTTTCTTCTAGTAATTTAGTAAGTATTAAACTCATTGAAACTATTGCTGGTTGAGTATTTTTTGTTTCTTTTAATGCTTCCTCTGGTCCTTCAAACATCACTGTTTTTAGATCAAAATCTAAACTTGCAAAAAGTTTATCAAACTCTTTTCTTGCTAGTTCACTATTTTCATATAATTCTTTTCCCATTCCTACATATTGAGTCCCTTGTCCTGGGAAAACAAAAGCGATTTTAGACATACTACCCCCTTCTATTAATTACACCTGTTTTTTTAATATATCATAGCTTAATTTTTATGTCAATAAAATTAATAAGCCCATTTCATAATTATTGAACCGTAAGTAAGTCCTCCACCAAATCCAGTAAGAGCGATTAGATCTCCTTTTTGAACTAATCCTTTTTCTTTTGCCTCTCCTAGAGCTAATCCTATTGAAGCTGCTGAAGTATTTCCATATTTTTGTAAATTTAGATAGAATTTATCAATAGGTACGTGTATTCTCTTAGCTGCTGATTCAATAATTCTAACATTTGCTTGGTGAGGGAAAATCATTTTTAACTCTTCAGCTTTTACATTAGCTATTTTTAGAGCTTTATTTGTTGCCAATGGAAGTGCGTGTACAGCAAATTTAAACACATCGTGCCCTTTCATTATTAGGAAATTTTCTTTATTGGCAATTGTTTCTGCTGTATTAGGTTTTTTACTTCCTCCAGCTGGTATTTTCAATATCATATCATCTTCTCCCTCTGCTCCAAGATGAGTAGATAACATTCCATAACCATCTTCAACCTCTGAAACTATTGCAGCTGCTGCTCCATCTCCAAAAAGAATACAGTTGCTTCTATTTTCCATATCAACTATTCTTGAAAGAACTTCTCCTCCTAAAACAAGAACATTTTTATATACTCCACCCCTTACCATTGATCCTGCAATTGTTAGAGCATACATAAATCCACTACAAGCAGCATTTACATCAAAACACGGAATTTGTTTTACACCTAATTTATTTTGAACTAAACAAGCTGTACTTTGTGTTATATAATCTGGTGTTACAGTTGCTACTATTATCATATCCAAATCTTGAGCAGTCATATTAGCATCAGCTAAAGCTTTTTTAGCTGCCTCTACACATAGATCTGATGTTGCTTGATCAGGAGAAGCATATCTTCTTTCCTCTACTCCTGTCATTGTTCTTATCCATTCATCAGTTGTATCTAATATTTTTTCAAAATCGAAGTTTGTCATAACTTTTTCTGGAACATAATATCCAAGTCCTTTTATTCCTACACTTTTAAAACTCATCTATCCTCCTATTTCTCTACTATTTCTATATTATCCACATCAATAACTTTTTTCATTTCCTCTACAAAATTTAACTTAGCAAATTTTTCAGCAACTTTAATTGCATTTTTAATTGCCACAGCGTCTGAATTTCCGTGAGCTTTTATAGAAATTCCATTTAACCCAAGAAAAATAGCTCCTCCATATTCTGAAGAATCCATTTTCGATTTTACAACTTTTAAAGCTGGCATTAAAAGTAAAGCTCCTAATTTATATATAAAGCTCTTTGAAACCTCAGTTTTTATTATATCTAATATAAATTTTCCTATTCCTTCTGCTGTTTTTAAAACCATATTTCCTGTAAATCCATCTGTTACTACTACGTCTATTTCACCATTCATAACTTCTGTACTCTCTACATTTCCAACAAAATTTATACTTTCATTTTGTTTTAGAAGATTATAGGCCTCTCTTGTAACCTCGTTTCCTTTTCCCTCTTCTGTTCCTATATTTAAAAGTCCAACCTTTGAATTTTTTCTTCCAACCAAGATCTCCATATATTTAGAACCCATCATAGCATATTGATTTAAAAATTCTGGCTTACAGTCAGCAGTTGCTCCAACATCTAGCATTAACATATGCCCTTTCTTATTAGGAAACATTGTTGCAATAGCTGGTCTTAAAACTCCTTTTATTCTTTTTAATTTAAGTTGACTAGCTGTTATTAAAGCTCCAGTATTTCCAGCAGAAACAGAAGCACTAACCACACCATCTTTTACAAGTTCTAAAGTTCTATTCATAGATGAATCTTTTTTACTCTTTACTGCTACAACAGGTTCATCTGTCATCTCTATAACTTCTCTTGCATCAACTATTTCAATCTTATCTCTATTACATTTATATTTAGAAAGTTCAGCTTCAATAACCTCTTTTTTCCCTACAAGTACTAACTCTAATTCATTTACTTCCTCTAAAGCAGCAACAGCTCCCTTTATTGTTTCAAAAGGTGCATTATCCCCACCCATAGCATCTAAAGCTATTTTCATCTTTTCCTCCTAAACTTAAAATCTTTCTTTATATATTATACATTACTTTTCATATTTATAAAACTATATATTTCAAATAACAAAAATTAATTTGTCTTTTAAACTATCTAGAATATCATAACATAATATCTAAAAAAATCAAAATAATTCTTATATTTCTTCTTAAAATCAAGAAAATAAAAAAAGACAAGATTCTTTCCTCTTGTCTT